>CAJLYN010000224.1 GCA_905210875.1 uncultured Bacteroides sp.
GCATAGTGGACAAAGATTCTTTTCGAGACTTGTTGTCAAAGATAAGACGTGAATATTGGGTGGGTATAAATAATTTTTAATATTATGTTTTTTTGTATGGAATTTGTTATTTTAAATGTGTAACCATAAGCCTTGATAAATCGGGATATTTATTTACCTTTGCTTCGTAAACAATGCGTTAATTTTTTATGATAGGAAACAAGAAAGTTGTCGTGGTGATGCCGGCTTATAATGCTGAAAAGACCTTGAAGCAGACCTACGACGAAATTCCTTTTGACATTGTCGATGAGGTGATTCTCACCGACGATTGCAGCAAAGACAATACGGTGGACGAGGCCGCCCGCCTCGGCATAAAGGAGATTCTCGTGCATGAGCGCAACAAGGGGTATGGTGGCAATCAAAAGACCTGCTACAACCGCGCTCTGGAACTGGGGGCCGACATCGTCATCATGCTGCATCCCGATTATCAGTATACGCCCAAGCTCATCGCTTCGATGGCGTATGTCATAGCCAATGGGGTCTATCCCGTCGTGCTGGCTTCGCGCATACTGGGCAAAGGGGCCCGTAAGGGCGGTATGCCTTGGGTGAAATATGTGGCCAACCGCATCTTGACTCTCACACAGAATATCCTGCTCAACCAGAAACTCTCGGAATACCATACCGGCTATCGGGCCTTCTCGGCCGAGGTGCTGCGGGCCATCAATTACAATGTCGACTCCGACGATTTTGTCTTCGATAACGAGATGCTGGCGCAAATCTTCTGGGCCGGCTACGAGATAGGCGAGGTAACCTGTCCCACCAAATATTTCGACGAGGCATCGTCGATAAACATGATTCGCAGCAGTATCTACGGACTGGGTGTGCTGCGGGTGTCGGTGGTTTACCGCCTGTGCAAGTGGCACCTGTGTAAGTCGAAACTTTTCCCCCGAAAGAAAAAATAACAAGCCATGATAAAAAAGTATCTGCCATTCCTGGTTCTGGCCGTAGTCTTTGTGTGTGCATATCAGTATTGCTTCGACTCAAAACTCGACTTGAACGGCGACAACGCCTCCTATATCCAGTTGGCGCGCACGCTCTCCGACGGACACGGCTATTCCAACGTCTCGCCTTCGGGCTTTGCTCCGGCCAGCCATTTCCCGCCCGGATATCCGGCCTTCCTCTCATTTTTCATGATGCTGGGTATTGACAATCTGTTGTTTTTCAAGATACTCAACGGCATCTTGCTGTGCCTTTCGTTGCTGATGCTTTTCGTTCTTTCGCGTCGCCTGTCGGGACAGCCGGCCGTGGCTCTCACCGCCATGTTGCTGACCTGCCTGTCGCCGCATCTGCTGCATTTTGCCTCGATGGCCATGTCGGAGATGCTCTATCTTGCCTGCACCGTGGTGGCCTTTGTGGCGTTGTATCTCTATACGGTCGCTAAGCTGACGGCATTTTACCGTTCGCCGTGGTTCTATGTGGCTATTGTTGCAGCCGTCGCCGCCTATTATGTGCGCACGGTGGGAGCCTCGATACTCTTTGCCGTCGTACTGTTTTTCCTCTTCCGCAAAGAGTGGAAAGCCTCGGCCGCTGCTGTGGGCGGCATTGTGCTGCTGCTCTTGCCGTGGTCGCTGCGCAATGCGGCATACGGCATCGAGTCGCGTTACTTCGGTACGATTATGACTGTCAATCCGTGGCGCCCCGAGATGGGTACGGTTTCGAGTGTCGGTGAGATGTGGTCAAAGATGGTAACCAATTTCGACGAGACTGTGCTCAAAGGCTTCCGCGAGATACTCTTCCCCTTCCTCTCCATTGACTATGCCCAACCGTCGGACTTTGGCGGCTGGGTGGCCGGCCTTCTTGTCCTGGCAGTGATTGTTTACGGAGCTTGGATGCTGGGGGGTAAAAATCTCCGTTTCCCGTTCCTCGGATTCCTGCTGGCCAATATCGGCCTTTTCGCCCTCTGGCACGGAGGTAACGGCAGCCGTTATGTAGTGCCAGTGGCGCCATTCCTTTACCTCTTCTTCTATTACGGGGTCTACCATCTTGTGGTGTGGGCTGGCCGGTGTGTTTTCCATAAGTCGCTCGACACCCTCTTTTCGGGGCGTTGGGTCTATGTGTTGCTCCTGTTGGCGATTCCCATGATGAAACCCCTCTCGGTGCAATCCCAGGTGGCCCGTCGCCCCTTCCCGCCGGCCTATCGCAACTATTTCGAGTTGGCCAAGGCCATGGAGCGCCAGCTTCCCGCCGGTACCGTGGTGGCTTGCCGCAAGCCCGAACTCTATTCCTACTTTGCCCCGTCGCATTTTCCTTCTCGCAGAATCCCGACGATGTGGTGAAAGACCTGTGTAAGAAGAAGGTCGATTATGTCATACTCGAACAGCTCGGGTTCAGTTCTACGCCTCTCTATCTCTACCCCGCCATACAGAAGAATCCTGAGCTATTCCCCGTTGTTTCGCGTCTGCCCGCTCCCGACACCTATCTGTTGAAATTTGACCGTCGGGCCGCTGCTGCCAAATTTGGCCTCGCCGAATAGCTCTGACCCACGGTTGTCGGTAGCTTGAAAGTATAATCTTTCCCCTCTCAAAAATAGAGGGGAAAGATTTTTTGTATTATCTTTGACACGGATATGTGCCGTCGCGACAGTTGTGTAAGCCTGTCCGTCCGCCGAATAAAATAATTACAGATGTCAACACTGTCTCATCAGAAAGAAAAAAACACCTCTTCGCCCGACAAAAAAGCCGGGAAGAAAGATATAACCCGTATTATCGTCATTGTATTGTGGGTGCTGTTTGTTGCCGTATTGGTAGGCGTAGGTCTCCTGTTCAATGCCATTTCCAAGGGGCGTATCGGCTATATGCCGCCTATCGAGGAGTTGCAGAACCCCAAAGACAAGCTGGCCTCCGAAATCTATTCGGCCGATATGGTCCCCATAGGCCGTTTCTACCTTGAACAGGGAAACCGCATCTCCATCGATTATGACCAGATATCCCAACCCATGATCGATGCCCTGCTGGCTACCGAAGACGTGCGCTTCTACGAGCATTCGGGGGTCGACTTCAAAGCCCTGTTGCGGGCTGTCGTCAAGCGCGGTATCCTGCGTCAGAAGAGTGCGGGTGGAGGTAGTACCATCACCCAGCAGTTGGCCAAGCTGCTCTATTCGCCCACGGCCGGAAACGTGAAGGAACGTCTGTTCCAGAAACCCATTGAGTGGGTCATTGCCGTGCAGTTGGAGCATTTCTACACCAAGGAGGAGATTGTGAACATGTACCTCAACAAGTTCGACTTCCTTTTCGAGGCTGTGGGGTTGCAGTCGGCCGCGACGATTTATTTCGGTAAAAGCCCCAAGGAGCTTACCGTCGAAGAGGCTGCCGTGCTGGTAGGTATGTGTAAGAATCCTCGGTTGTACAACCCGATACTCTATCCCGACCGCTCGCTCGAACGCCGGAATGTTGTGCTCGACCAGATGTACAAGGCCGGTTATCTCACCCTCTCCGAGCGCGACTCGTTGCAGGCACTCCCCATAACCACCCATTTTACCCGCATCAGCCACGAGGCCGGCATCGCCCCTTACTTCCGCGAGCATATCCGTCAGATGATGACGGCGCGTGAGCCCGATCGCCGCAACTACCGCGGCTG
>CAJLYN010000225.1 GCA_905210875.1 uncultured Bacteroides sp.
TATGCCACCCTTTTTATTGAGTATTATGTGTTGAATCAAATTGTTTGTATATTATATGTTTTAATAAAAATATAACAGAGTAAAATATTTTTGTTGTATATTGGCGCTTAAACAGCTATTCCGTATTTTATGAAAAGAAGCAGCTGTTTTGTTGAAAGAATATGAATTTTTGGGAAAAAGAATTACTTTTGTTCTGAATTCATTCACATTAACAAAAGTACCATGAAAAGAATTTCTGTTTTGTGGGCTCTGCTATTGAGCCTGCTGGTATCGGTTCCTGCCTATGCCGAAGGTTTTTTGGCCTTCCCTGGAGCCGAAGGCTTCGGCCGCTTTGCTACGGGCGGACGAGGTGGAACCATCTACCATGTAACCAATCTCAACGACAGTGGTACGGGTTCGTTCCGCGACGCTGTCAGCAAACCCAACCGCATTATCGTATTCGATGTGTCGGGCGTTATACATTTGAAGTCGGCCCTCGTTTTTTCTTCAGATCTTACCGTACTTGGACAGACAGCTCCTGGCGAGGGAGTACAGGTGTATGGCGAGCGTGTTTCGTTCTCGGGGGCCAATAATATTATTGTGCGTTATATGCGTTTCCGTATGGGCGTGGGTGGATCTAGTGGAAAAGATGCTTGTGGCGTTTCCAACGGAAAGAATATGATATTCGACCACCTTTCGGCATTGTGGGGCCGCGATGAGTGTTTTTCTATAAGTTGGGACAACAAGGGTACAATGCCAAGTGATATTACGATACAGAATTCCATTATCGGGCAAGGTCTGCAATCGCACTCCTGCGGAGGCCTGATACAGACCGAAGGTGGTGTTACTCTCTACCGCAACCTCTATATCGAAAACAAGACCCGGAACCCCAAAGTCAAAGGACTTAACCAGTTTGTAAACAATGTCGTTTACAACTGGGGTGGTGGCGGTTGCTACATCATGGGCGACAGCGAAGGTCCCTCTTGGGCTCATATCGAGAACAACTATTTCATGAAGGGCCCCTGGAACGGAACCGCTCCGTTTACCCGTGGTAACTCCAACTTCAAATATTATGCTGCCGGCAACTACTATGATACTAATAAGGACGGTGTGGCCAACGGTCGCGAGGTTACCGAGTCGGAATATACCTCGTCGGGTAGCTCGCGCGTGTATGACTTGGAGACGTTCGATGGTATTACCACCCGCCCCAAAGCTCATCCGACCATCGTAGGTATGATGTCGGCCGAAGAGGCCCTTCGCTGGATTATCGACAGTGTAGGACCTTGCCTTCCGGTGCGTGACGAGGTTGACCAGTACCTGATTGACGAGCTTACCTCGTTCGGAACAAAAGGTTCGACCAACGGTATCAGCTCCGAAAAAGAGTTGCCTCATGGAGGAACCGGTACACTTTATGGCGGAAACAAACCTCTCGATAGCGACGGCGACGCTATCCCCGACGAGTGGGAGATTGCCAACGGCTTGAATCCGAATGATGCCAGTGATGCTGCTGCCATTGCTGCAAACGGATATGCCAATATCGAGAATTATGTTTTCACCATTACATCGGCATATCCCTATATCAAGACCCCTTCGAACTTGAAAGCTGCCGAGCAGAAGAAAGAGTCGATTTCTCTTTCCTGGACCGACAATTCCGATGACGAAAGTGGTTTTATTGTCGAAGTATCGACCGACAACAAATCCTTTACCGAGGCCGGCCGGGTAGAAGCCGATGTGACTACATACACGGTCACGGGGCTTACTCCCGAAACAGTTTACTATTTTCGTGTGCGGGCATATAATGAAGAAGGGATAGAGTCGCCCTATTCGTCGACGCTGACGACCGAAACCATCGGCGACCCTTCGGCTCCCCAACTCTCTGTCAATCCGACTCCGGCCGTTGATGCCGAGGTGGGCGAAGCCAATGCGGTGGTCTTTTCCTGGGAAAATGCCACAAAACCCTATTATGGTCAAGTAACCTATGCCGTTTATGCCGGTACCTCGGCCGATAACCTGCAATCGTTGGCAACCGGCCTCACGTCGACGACATATAATTATGGACGTGTCGTAGCGGGTACCACTTACTACTGGCGGGTCGATGCCACAAATGATGAGGGTACGACAATCGGTACGGTGTGGACGTTTAAGGCTGTCGAGGGAGGTATCTTGTTCTATACCGATTTCAATACACAACCCGATGCATGGAACAGTGCCTACGGCTCTATTGCCGATAATACCAACGTTATCAACGGAGCTAATACCTCTAAGACGGTAGGTGGTATGAAATTCGGTTCCGGCAGCAACTCCATTCGTGTAGTCGCCATGAGTGCAGCTAACAATTCTGCCGATATGTCCAAGGATTACGGTCCAGCCACCGAAGCCGATGCCGGAGCCACCGACCGTTGTGTGCAGTTTTATACCACTTCATCGGGAGGCTACCTGCAATTACCTCAGGTCAGTGGTCCTTGCTTCATAACGATATGGGCGGGAAATCCCGAAACGAAGTCGAAAACGTTCAAGCTCAATACCATTGTCGACGGTGTGGAAAGCAATGTGGCATCGTTCACGCTTGGAAACAAGAAGAAAATGTACAAGTTCCAATATATCTATATGGACGATTCCAAGGTAACGTTCAAAATCGATGCCAATGCCATTAAGTTCAACATCAACGATATTCTCATCGAGCAGTATATACCCGAGGTGGTTACCGACCCCATTGCCGTTGAGGCCTGGCCCGATACGGCGGCCATCAGTTATGCCGACGGTGCCATGACGTTTACCTTCAACCAGGTAGTGGTATATCATGGTGGAGCCGTTTTCAGTGGTGAGCAATACGAGAATGTAGAAGTATCGGCTTCGGGAACTTCGTTGACCCTCAAATATTCGGCTTTGGACGTCAATACGTCGTATGTGCTTTCTTTCCCCGAAGGTGCTCTGACCGACTACAATGGCGAAAAGACATTCACCGGTGAACTCACCTTCTCTACCTGCGACTTCCCCGTTGCCAAGTCCGAGGGCGAAACCCACTACGGCAAGGCTGCCGTCTCGTTGCCGCTCGATTTTGCCCCCTTCACGCAAGTGGCTCCTTTTACAACCGTAGGAGGTATGGTGCAGACTGCACAGAACGATTACCCCCACTGGGTACAGGTGTCTGGCGAAGCCGGAGAGAATATTGCAGTGATGAATAAAACCTCGGATAAAATCATGACCTACTTTGACGGCCGTTCGGCCGCTCTTGACCTGAATGTCGACTACTCTGGCGATGGTACCGTTGAATTCAAGATACAGGAGTCGCGCAATTGCGATATTACTCCCGGTTGGCGCACCATTCGCATTCTCACGGCCGACGATTTCCCCTTCGACGGGCAGTTGTTGCTTAATGCCGAGACGCGTTTCGTGAAGATTTCGGCTCCGACACTCACTTCGGGCGAGTTGACGGTGCGTCGATTCAGAATAGCCGATGCCGAAGGCCGTTTCGACCTGAGCGGCGGTGTCTCTGTCAATGAACAGGAGGAGAACAAGGTTGTGCTGTTGGTAAGCCGCGAGGCTGTAACGCTCAACGGCGTTGAGGCCGGAGCCAGAATCGAGGTCTTCTCTCTGACCGGTGTTCGCGTGTACGAAGCCGTGGCTACGG
>CAJLYN010000226.1 GCA_905210875.1 uncultured Bacteroides sp.
CATGCCTGTCACGCATGGGGTCGCGGGTTCGAGTCCCGTCCGCACCGCCAGAAAAGCCTCGATAATCTTCGGGGCTTTTTTATGTATATACTTGAAATGTCTTGCTTTGCGCGACCTGCGACCGGGGGATATAAGAGTTGCGGTCGCTTGTGCCGGAATCGCAAGTTCGTGTCCTTCCGCGTCGTTTGAAATTTGTTGGAAAGTTCCCGGACATTGGTCCCGGAACTTTTTTATGCCCGAGTTTTGAGAACCTGCAAGGTTTCATTCCCGGCATGGGATTTATACCCATGCCGGGAATGTTTTTTTAATCATTGGTTTATAAATAAATAGTACGGGTAATGCTCCTGTTGACATCGGTGCCCATTGACAGAATCGGTGAGATGTGATTATTCGTCACAAAAATGAAATAACTGTTACGGATCGGGGTCGATAAATTAATACTCTTGTCATACCCTTGAAACAGCATGACGATACTTTTGCCGTACCAAAATATAGGATTATGTTGTTTACGTTAAAAAGAAAATTTATTTTCCTGTTCAGCTTGGCGGCGATAACAGCCCAAGCACAGACCGTAATCAATGGCAAGGTTGTCGATAGGAACAACGAACCGTTGGTGGGCGTGAATGTTTCGGTGAAAGGCTCTGCAACGGCGACCATGACCGATGCCGATGGAACATTCACGCTGTCGAGCAAGATTGGCCTTGGAACTGCCGATAAGGTGGTGTTCAGTCTCTTGGGCTATGATCCCGATACGGTATCTTACAGCCCCCGGAAAACCAATTGGGTTGTCGTGTTGTCCGAGAAAAATGTTGTTCTCGACGATGTCGTGGTGACGGCATTGGGTATAAAACGCAACGAAGTCGGATTGGGATATTCCACCACGAAACTTGAAGCCGGCGAAATCACACGTTCCATATCGGCCAACTGGTCGCAGGCATTGGTGGGAAAAGTAGCCGGATTGAACGTCAATACATCTGCGGGTCCGCTGGGTTCCACGCGTATTTCTTTACGGGGAGATGTTTCATTGAACCAGGGTGGCAACAACGCTTTGATTGTTGTCGATGGTGTCCCGATGAGTGCCCCCATGGTAAATACCGGTAATGCGCAAGCGGCTTCGGGTGAAGGTTCGATAGACTTTGGCAACGGATTCTCCGACCTGAATCCCGAAGATATCGAGAGCGTGCAAGTGCTCAAAGGGGCCAGTGCTACGGCATTGTACGGTTCCCGTGCGGCGAACGGCGTGATAATGGTAACGACCAAAAACGGTAGCGAGCAGGACGACAGGCTCGGTGTTTCCTTCTCGTCGAACACGAGTATGGAAAATGTGATGATGTGGCCCGATTATCAGTATGAATTCGGGCAGGGGCAGTCGACGAACATCGGCCTCGAAGGTTCGATTTATGAAGGCCAGCATTACTATTCTTATGGCGATTTTCCCGACGGAACGGTGAGTGGAACGGGCGGGACGAGTAGTGCGTTTGGCCCGCGTCTCGACAGCGGATTGTCATTTTACCAGTATGATCCCGAAACACAAGCTCGTGGTGAGAGTCCTACGCCTTGGAGGTCTTACGAGAATAACCGCAAGGACCTGTTCCGCGTAGGCCTTACGACGACCAACTCGCTTTCTTTGTCGGGTAAGAATGACCGCGGTTCGGTGAGGGCTTCGGTAACCCACATGAAGAACAACTGGATTCTTCCCAATACCGGGTTCCAACGCCTCACGGCGACGATTTCGGGGCAGCAACAGATTTCACGCCTGCTGAGTATCAATTACCGGACAAGTTACACTTGGCGCAAAAGCGACAATCTCCCCACCGTGGGTTATAGTGGTAACGCCATATCTTATTTCCTAGCCTTTCAAAACCCCAGTGTCGACTTGGACTGGTATCGCGACATGTGGGTGCGGGGACAGGAGAATGTCACTCAACTGCAACCGTTCAGTAAAAACATTCAGAATCCCTATGTGATACTTTACGAGGCTTTGAACCCCACCGAAAAACATGCTACGGTGTCGATGTTGTCGGCAAACTTGAAATTGAGCAGCCACTTCGATTTTATGGTGCGTTCGGCTTTGCAACTCGAAAACGATTTGCGCGAACAGCACCGTCCGGTAAGCGACGTGGTTTTCCCCGATGGATATTTCCGAAAACAGAATGTGTTCAGTTATGAACTCAACAATGATGTCTTGCTGACTTATCACAACAGTTTTTTCAATGGAATCACCCTCAATGCCGCTGTCGGTGGAAATATGATGGTGTCGAAACTCGACATGCTGTCGAATGCCGCCAACGGCCTGATTACTCCGGGTGTTTACAAATTGGCAAATGCTGTTTCGGCCATCGAGTATGACCAGCGGCTTCTCAACAAGCAGGTGAACAGCGTCTATTTCACGGCAAACATCTCCTATGCCAACAAAATTTTCTTCGATGTGTCGGGACGTAACGACTGGTCGTCGACCCTGCCCAAGAAAAACAATTCATTCTTCTATCCGTCGGTTTCGATGAGCACGTTGATGAATGAGTGGTTTGAGATGCCCGACGAGATAAATCTCGTGAAGTTGCGCCTCTCCTGGGCCCAAGTGGGTAATGATACCGACCCCTACAAGACGTCGCAATATTATGCCACTACAAACTTTCCCGGTTCGGTAAAACTCCCCACGACATTGTTCAATACCGATTTCAAACCCGAAATATCGACCAACTATGAGGCCGGTGTCGATTTCAGGGTATTCAACAACCGTCTCGGTGTCGATTTTGCGTACTATTATAACCGCACCAAGAACCAAATCATCGATGCGCCGATGGACCCGACGACCGGTTACAGCAAGGCTACCATAAATTCGGGTACGGTGCAGAACATGGGTTATGAAATTGAAGTGGAGGCTGTCCCTGTCTTGACGAGAGATTTCAGTTGGACGTTACGTTTCAACTGGGCGAAAAACAACAATAAGATATTGTCGCTTTCTGAGACGGCCGACGAGAACCAGTTGATACAGAAAATTGCGCAAGCCTCTATCATAGGCCGTGTGGGCGGTAGTGTGGGCGATATCTGGGGATATAAGTTCAAACGTGCGCCCGACGGGCAAATAATCATTGACGAGACGGGTATACCCGTGTTGACCGATGAGATAGAATATGTCGCCAACGCCTATCCTGCATGGAAAGCCGGATTGTATAACGAGTTCAAGTATAAAAATTTCACACTTGGAATTTTGATTGACGGGCAATTAGGCGGAAACATATATTCTACCACGGCCCTCCGAATGGGCATCCAAGGCAAGAGCGAAGCCACGTTGAACGGACGGTTGCCCGGTACCCCTCTTTACATCGCGGCCGATGACCCCCGCATAGCAGGCTCCGATTTCCATCAGATAGGTGGTATGTATGTAATCGCCCCCGGTGTGGTGGAGAATCCCGATGGCACGTTCAGTCCCAATACCAAACCCGTTACCGCGCAGGTATATTATGGACAGTATTATGCCGCTGAGAATGTCGAAAGCAATACCTACGATGCTTCATTTTTGAAAATCAGAGAGGTGCGTCTTGAATATGCATTTACGAAACACCAGTTGCGCAAAACCCCGTTCAGCAGCTTGTCCATC
>CAJLYN010000227.1 GCA_905210875.1 uncultured Bacteroides sp.
CCCCATTGGCAGCCATATCCGCGGGCACCCTTGGAGTGTCCGGCATTGTAGAGCCCTTCGTGTACGATGCAGTATTGCACGGTGTGGAAGTGGGAGTCGAAGACGTTCATGTTCTCTTCGACCGACCAGCCGAAGGTGCAGTGGTCGAAGATGAAGTTGGTACAGTTCTCGGCGCCGCAGGCGTTTTCGGCGAGAATATTTCCCTGAGCGTCTTTCTGTCCGATGCGGAAGCGAACGTTGCGCACGATGAAGTTTTCAGAGCCGCCGAAGTTCATCTTGTGGTGGGTGATGACAATACCGTCGCCGGGAGCGGTCTGTCCTGCCAGTGTCCAGTTCTTGCGGTTGATTTTCATTTCCGATTGCAGGATGATTTCGCCCGACACGGCAAATACGATGGTCAGAGGCTGGTCTTTGTATTGCTCAAAGGCCCAGCGCAGCGACCCTTCGCCGCTGTCGTTGAGATTGGTTACCGTTACCACCTTACCGCCGCGGCCTCCTGAGGCATACTTGCCGAATCCCTCGGCCGTAGGGAAGGCCGTGAGAGGATCCTTGCACGAGGCGGCCTGGCTGGTGATGCCGCGTTGCGATACGGCTTTCACGTTCCATGCGGCCGTGTTGTCGTCGGCCTCGTAAGTGGTTTCTGTGGTAAAGGCTACCACCTTGTCGTTGCGCATAACCATATATCCGGCGGCATTGTCCACCGCTTCCCAGGAGAGTTCTTTTCCGCTGATGGTTGCACGGCCGGGGGCTTTGATGCCGGCCAGCAGACTCTCGGGGTCGAACAGTTCGTTGGGGTTCTGTGCCTTGTACAGGAATGTGGTGTTGAAGTAGGCGTCGTATTCGGCCTGGGTGGCCTGGTGGCTCCATGCGACGCGCTGCGACACGTCGACAGGGTTTCCTTCGGTATCGACATTGTTGTACTCATAGTACGAGGCCGTGTTTTCGGTACCGTTCCAGGTAGCCCAGCCGGCGCTTTTGATATGAGAACCGAGGGTGCAGTTGATAAAGGCGGTTCCGCACATCTCTTTCCATGGACGTCCCAGGTAGTAGCTGTCGTTGGCTACTCCGTCGGCGGCGGTAATGTGGCAGCGGTTGAAGAAGAGTCCGGCATAGAAAGTGGCGTCGGAGAGTTGCGGGTAAAGCACTTGAGTCATTTTCAGCGAGGCGTCGGCGGCTGCGGTGATGTAGCTGCCACCGGGCAGGCAGTTGATGGGGCAGTTCTCAAACCATTCGAGGCCGCTGTCGTAGATAAAGTCGGTAGCGCCCTCGATGAGGCAGTTGTAGAAATAGCCCCGGCTGCCCGAGTTGGACTTATATGTGTCCTGGAATCCGCTGATTTTGCAGTTGTTGAAGATGTGGGCATCGCCGGCCGTGTAGAGGGCCTCGGCCTGTCCCACGTTGCCGGCCGTGTTGCGTATGGTGAGATTCTCGGCATAGAATTTCTTGACAAAGACATTCAGTGCGGCGCAGTCGGTATAGTTGTTTTGGGGGTGGGCGCTGCCGCGGTCGGTCGATGAGGTAAGTATGGTGCCGTCGCGGCTTTCGCCGATGAGGCTGATGTATTTGTTCTTATTGTCCGATGTACCGGCGTAGAGGTTCTCTTCGTAGATGCCGTTGCGTATGAAAATGATGCCGCGTGTACCGTCGGCTACGGCATCGATGGCGGCCTGTATGGTGGTGTAGTCGCCGCTGCCGTCGGGAGCCACGATACTGAATGTGCAGGGCACGTCTTCATCTTGCGAGTCGTCGGGATCGTCGGGGTCGGTTTCACCACCGCCGAAGGTAATGTCGCCTACGTCTGAAACCGGGTTCTCCCTGGCATACGAGGCTTGCTCGGCCGAGATGGGGTTGCCGAAGATTTGTATCTTGTGTATCTTCACCGGCTGTTGTTGCCCGTAGGGGTCGATGGCGACGTTGAAGACGGGATTTCCCGAGGCGTCAGTCTGGAACGTGGTGGTTCCCGGGTCGCCGTCCCAGATGCGCCAGCGCAGCGAGACGTCAGAGGCGTCGATAATATTCTCCATGAAATAGCCTTGGTCACTGTATACGGTGTAGCCGTTTTTCTGGCGATTGCTTCCCATCCACACCAGGGGTTGCCACTCGCCGTCGCCTATCTTGTAGTCGCACTTCATGCCGCGCCCCCACGACGATGACGACCACGACCATTGCACGCGTTCGACGTAGGGTATATGGTCGATTTCAATCCATCCGTGCATGCTCACTTTGTTGCCGTTGGTATCGGTTGTGGCGCCGTCGCGGCACAGGTGGACGTAGCCGGCGATGCCGTGGGTCGGCTTACCGTTGGTGTAGGTGATTTCGTCTTCGAGGTAGACGGTGTGTCCCGGTTGGGTCCAGTCGTTTTTCTGTGTGGCGTTCTGACCCTCGTAGTACTGTCGGGCAAAGGCAGCCGTGGCAGCGGCATAACCGTTGTTGGAATTTTGGTTGGCAAAGGTACAGTTGTGGAAAAGCAGCGGATAGGTGTGTGCGCTTTTTTCACCACCCTCGTAGAGGGACACTTCGAGAATACCGTTGTGGTAGCCTCCGTCGCTGTATGAGGGGCAGGCGATACCGGTACCACCCGGCCAAGTATCGGGCATGTCGGCGTCGGAGAAATTGATGTCGATGACTTTTTCGCAGGTCGAAGCATTGCTCCACTGCTCGACAACGCAGGGTGGGTCGTATTGTTGAGCTTGGAGGGAAAGCGCGCAGCACGCACCCAGAAGAGTAATCAATTTTTTCATGGTAAATTTATTTGGGGTGTATTTGTAGTGGTCAAATATACAATGTTTAAGAGAGTAGTATGCGTTTTTTTTGTGCAAAATGGTGAAAAAAATGGGCAGACTATTCAACATAGTCTGCCCATTGAGGATAGAAGTTTTTTTTAGTAAGCAAACAGGGGATATGCTTTCATCGTTTCGTTGACTTTATCGCGTACGCTCTTGATGACGGTATCGTTTTCGGGAGCTTTGAGTACGGTGTCGATCATTTCTACGATTTCGAGCATGAGGTCTTCCTTGGCGCCGCGGGTGGTGATGGCCGGTGTTCCCAGTCGGATACCCGATGTCTGGAACGGCGAACGGCTGTCGAAGGGTACCATGTTCTTGTTGGCAGTGATGTCGGCAGCGACAAGTGCTTTCTCGGCCACCTTACCGGTGAGTTCGGGGAATTTGGTGCGCAGGTCGATGAGCATGCAGTGGTTGTCGGTACCGTTGGAGATAATCTTGTAACCCTTGTCGATGAAGGCCTGGGCCATGACGGCGGCATTTTTCTTCACCTGTTTCTGGTATTCCTTGTATTCGGGTTGCAGCGCTTCGCCGAAAGCTACGGCTTTGGCGGCAATGACGTGTTCGAGCGGGCCGCCCTGTACGCCGGGGAATACGGCCGAGTCGAGCAGTGCCGACATTTTCTTGATTTCGCCTTTGGGAGTGGTTTTGCCCCAAGGGTTGTCAAAGTCTTTACCCATCAAGATGATACCGCCACGCGGGCCGCGGAGGGTCTTGTGGGTGGTCGAGGTTACGATGTGGGCATATTTCAGCGGGTTGTCGAGCAGCCCGGCGGCGATGAGTCCGGCGGGGGGAGCCATATCAATCATTAA
>CAJLYN010000228.1 GCA_905210875.1 uncultured Bacteroides sp.
TGCTCCTACCCGCAGGCTGACGGCTGCCGATTCGTTGTCGACCGACTCTCTCATGGTCGACTCCCTTACTGTTGAACCTGCGATGTTGCCTCCCCTTTAACTCGCTCCGCCATGGAAGACGAGAATAAATATGCCGAAGATATAGAGCTCGAAGACGGAGATACCCGTCAGATGTATGAGCATTTCAAGTTTGTCGCCGATAAGGGTCAGGAACTCTTGCGCATCGACAAATTTCTGGTGGCTCGCACCGGAAACATATCGCGCAACCGCATACAACAGGCCGCCGATGCCGGCTGCATATTGGTAAACGGGCGGCCGGTCAAGTCGAATTATCGGGTCAAGCCCCTCGATGTCGTGTCCATTGTCATGGACCGGCCTCCTTATGAAAACGAAATTCTTCCTGAAAACATACCTCTTGATGTTGTGTATGAAGACCATGACGTGCTGGTTGTGAACAAGCCCGCCGGGCTGGTTGTGCACCCGGGACATGGGAACTACACCGGTACGCTGCTCAATGCCCTGGCCTATCGCTTCAAGGACGACCCCGACTTCGACGTTACCGACCCGAGGTTGGGGCTGGTGCATCGCATCGACAAGGACACGTCGGGGCTGCTGGTCATAGCCAAGACTCCCGAAGCCAAGACCTCTCTCGGCAAGCAGTTCTTTGAGAAGACCACTCAGCGCAAATATGTGGCATTGGTCTGGGGGCGCATGGAAGAACCCGAAGGACGTATTGAGGGAAACATCGGTCGCAACCCCAAAGATCGGTTGCAGATGACCGTCTTCCCCGACGGCAGTCAGGGAAAACCGGCCGTTACCCATTACAGGCTGCTCGAACAGCTGGGCTATGTCTCTCTGGTCGAGTGTCGTCTCGAAACCGGCCGTACGCACCAGATACGCGTGCACATGAAGTCTATCGGGCATACCCTCTTCAACGACGCTCGCTATGGTGGCGACGAGATACTCAAAGGCACCACCTTTGCCAAGTACCGGCAGTTTGTGCACAACTGTTTCGAGGTGTGTCCCCGGCAGGCACTGCACGCCAAGACACTGGGTTTTGTCCACCCCGTGACGGGAGAGAAACTTTTCTTCGATTCGGAACTGCCGGCCGACATGACCGCGCTTATCGAGCGTTGGCGCACTTATGCCGGGAGCCGTGAGCTGTATGAGTGATACAGAAAATGCAAATATTGATGATATAATATCAACCGTCTTATTGATTTGAAGCAATGAAAAAACGTAATATCGCCGTAGTTTTCGGCGGCTATTCTTCTGAGAATGTGGTTTCCCGTCGCAGTGCACAAGGGATTGCGTCGTTTCTCGATTCCGACTTGTACAATATCTATTTGGTCGATATTGAGCATGCCCGTTGGACAGTCGAGATAGAGGGCGTCGAGCCCATTGACATTGACCGCAGCGACTTCTCGTTTACCTATGCAGGCGAGAAGATACATTTCGACCTGGCCTACATTACCATACATGGTAACCCCGGAGAGAACGGTATTTTGCAGGGATATTTCGACATGGTGGGCATACCCTACTCCTGTTGTGGCGTGTTTGCCGCAGCCCTTACGTTCAACAAGTATGCGTGCAATCGTTTCCTTTCGCAACTGGGTTTCCATGTAGCCAAGGCCGTGCGCATTGCTGCCGGAGAGGAGGTCGACCCGCAGACGATAGCCGAAGCCGTAGGCTTTCCCTGTTTTATCAAGCCCAATCAGGGCGGGTCGAGTTTTGGTACGACCAAAGTCAAGAGCCTCGACGAGGTGCTGCCGGCCATAGCTGCTGCACGAGCCGAAGATGATGGCGAAGTGCTTGTCGAGTCGTTTCTCGCCGGCACCGAGGTGTCGTGCGGCTGTTACAAGACGCGTGAGGGAATGACCTCTCTGCCCATAACCGAGGTGGTGAGCAAAAACGAATTTTTCGACTACGAGGCCAAGTACACCGCTTCGCGTGTCGAGGAGATTACTCCGGCCCGCATCTCCGATGCCCTCACCCGGGAGATACAGGCCCTCACGGCCCGTATTTACGATGTGGTGGGCTGTAAGGGTATTATCCGGGCCGATTACATCATTGTCGAGGGGGTACCCTACCTGCTCGAAGTCAATACCACCCCCGGCATGACGGCTACCAGTTTCATACCCCAGCAGGTGCGTGCTGCTGGTTTGGATATAACGCGTGTGTTGACCGACCTGATAGAGACCGAACTGTCGCGTTGCTGAGCGATCCTTGATCCTTCTTCAGAAAACTCCAATCACCGATTATTATGGAACAGACATTCGATTTCAGTGAAATACGGCCTTATGAAGGCGAGGAGGTTGCTGCGGCCGCAGCCCGTTTGTGTGGCGAAGAACTCTTTCGCAAGGCGGTTGCCTATGTCGTGCCCGATACCGAAACGTTCTTCCGTGTGCTGGCTTCTTGTCGCACTGTCGATGATTTCCAGTTACAGTTGGCCCTGCCTTGCCTGAAAGCGTTGGTGAAAAATACCTCGGCCGGCCTTACCGCTTCCGGCTTTTCGGCTCTCTCCCGGCAGAAGTGCTATACCTATATATCCAACCACCGCGACATCACTCTCGACTCGGCCTTCCTCAACGTCGCTCTCCATGAGGCCGGACTTGATACCTGCGAAATAGCCATAGGCGACAATCTGCTCATATACCCTTGGATTGTCGACTTTGTGCGGCTCAACAAGAGTTTCATTGTCAACCGTAGCGTGTCGCGCCGGCAGATGCTCGAAGTCTCCTGCCGTCTGTCGGCCTATATGCACCATGCCATACACGACAAGAAGCAATCGATATGGATTGCCCAGCGCGAAGGACGGGCCAAGAATTCCGACGATCGCACGCAGGAGAGTCTGGTCAAGATGTTTGCATTGAGTGGCGGTGGCGATTTCCTCTCCAACATACGCTCGCTCCATCTTGCACCGGTGGCTATCTCATACGAGTATGACCCTTGTGATTACCTCAAAGCCAAGGAGATGCAGCTTAAACGTGATGACCCTCAATACAAAAAACAACCGTCCGACGACTTGACCAACATGGCTACGGGCATCATGGGATATAAGGGGCGCATTCATTTTGAAGTGGCCGAACCCATCAATTCGGCGCTCGATGCGATTCCGGCAACGACTCCCCGGGCCGAGTTGGCCGCCGAGGTGGGGCACATTATCGATAAGGCGATACACTCCCATTACCGTCTCTATCCCGGAAACTATGTTGCCTATGACTCGTTGTGGGGTAAGGGCGCCATGACGCAGCACTATACGGCCGAGGAGAAAGCGGCGTTTGAAGCTTATGTGCAGAGCCGTCTCGACAAAATCGACCTTCCCGGTAAGGACGAGGCTTTCCTGCGGGAACGTTTGCTCGAAATGTATGCTTACCCTGTGCGCAACCAGCTTATTGCGCTGGCAGACTGATAGGCCTGTTACAAAAACGAAGAGAGGTCGATGCTGTTGCATCGACCTCTCTTCGTTTGAGCCGATAGGGGGATTCGAACCCTCGACCCCGAGATTACAAATCACGTGCTCTGGCCAACTGAGCTATATCGGCAGGTG
>CAJLYN010000229.1 GCA_905210875.1 uncultured Bacteroides sp.
TGTATCGGCGGAAGGTCTGCCGTCATCCGACGGTAAAGCGGAAGGGGCGCTGCAACAAGGCACAGGTAACGACCAAAGTCTGGGCCAGGTCGGGTTGGTCGGTAAGGTCTAACAACAAAGGGGCCTTCGCGGTTTGCCCCGTGTGGCGCAAACGCACCCCGTCGGCGGTAAATTCGGTCTCTACCCCCAATGCTGAATAAAACTCGGCCACCCGGGCATCGCCCTGCACGCTCGCACGCTGCAAGCCGGGCAACTCTACCGATGCCCCGGGCATCAGCGCCACCATTTCGTACCAGTACGAAGCGGCCGACCAGTCAGATTCCACCGTAAACGGGCGGGGCACATAGGTTCCACGCGCCACCTCTATGTAATTCCCCTCCCAACGGCTCTCCATGCCCCAAAGGCGCATGAGGGAGAGGGTCATGGCTATATAGGGTTTCGATATCATCTCGCCCGTAAGGGTGAGTCGTAGCCCCTCCTGCATAGAGGGTGCTATCATGAGCAAGGCCGAGATGTACTGCGAACTCACCCCGGCACTCAACGTTAAAGCTCCGCCACGGAGGGGTCTGCCCTCAATGCGTAAAGGCGGGAAACCCTCTTCGCCCAGATAATCGACATGCGCCCCGAGCGAGCGAAGGGCATCGACCAGCAACCGGATAGGCCGGTGGCGCATACGCTCGGTACCGGTGATGGTCCACACACCTGGCCGCTGCGACAGATAGGCCGTAAGGAAGCGCATGGCCGTACCGGCCGCCATAATATCGAAGTCGGGGCCTCCGCTCTCAAAAGCCCGCACCAGTACCCGGGTATCGTCGCAATCGGAGAGGTTGCCAATGGGCATGGAACTCTCTGCAAGCGCATTCAGTATCAAGGCCCGGTTACAGATACTTTTTGACGAAGGCAGTACGACACGGGCATCAAGGCGACGAGGAGTAACGAGAGAAATCGACATGTCAGGAATTTTGATATGAATACGCAAAAGTAATGATTTTTCGGCAAAGCAGCGCACAAGAAAAAGAATTGCATCGGCGATGATTCCGTCTGACAAACAAATGACGCGCAGAAAAACCGACATCTTATGACCAAAGTAAAGGGAAAAAGCGCATAACAAAATTCAAATAAATATTCGCAAATCTTTTTGCAAGAAAAAAAATTTTTTTGCAGCTATTTGTCGTTTTTCTTCCCGAAATATTTGATTTTTTCCTACTCTTTATGTTATCTTTGCGGAAACAAAATACAAAAAGATAGAAAACAAAGCTCTATTTGTAGACAATGTAATTTATTTCCAACTTATAATTACAAATTAAAATGAATGCCCAAAAAGTATTAAGTGATTTGAAAAGACGCTTCCCCAACGAGCCCGAATATCATCAGGCCGTAGCCGAAGTGCTGAGTACCATTGAGGAGGCTTACAACGAGCACCCCGAGTTTGACCGTTACAACCTGATCGAGAGACTGTGCATTCCCGACCGAATCTTCTCGTTCCGTGTAACTTGGGTCGACGACAAAGGCCAAGTACAAACCAATATGGGTTACCGTGTACAGCACAACAACGCCATCGGCCCGTACAAAGGCGGTATCCGTTTCCACTCATCGGTGAATCTCTCCATCTTGAAATTCCTTGCTTTTGAGCAGACATTCAAAAACTCTCTAACCACCCTTCCCATGGGCGGCGGCAAAGGCGGTTCCGATTTCAGTCCGCGTGGAAAGTCCGACGGAGAAATCATGCGTTTCTGCCAGGCTTTCGTAGCCGAACTGTGGCGCCACATCGGTCCTGAGACCGACGTTCCCGCCGGCGACATCGGCGTAGGCGGTCGCGAAGTAGGCTACATGTACGGCATGTACAAGAAGATGGCCCGTGAAAACACCGGAACATTCACCGGAAAGGGTCTCGAATTCGGCGGTTCGCTCATTCGTCCCGAAGCCACAGGTTACGGTAACGTATACTTCCTGCTCGAAATGCTGAAAACCCGCAACATCGACCTGAAAGGCAAAGTAGTAGCTGTATCAGGTTCGGGTAACGTAGCCCAATACACCGTAGAAAAACTCATCAGCCTCGGAGCCAAAGTCATTACCATGTCCGACAGCAACGGATACATCTACGATCCCGATGGTATCGACGCCGAGAAACTGGCCTACATCTTTGAATTGAAAAACATCTACCGCGGCCGTATCCGCGAATATGCCGAGAAATACGGTTGCAAATATGTTGAAGGAGCCCGTCCCTGGAACGAGAAATGCGACATCGCCATGCCCTCGGCTACCCAGAACGAAATCGACGGCGACGACGCCCGCGCTCTCTTGGCCAACGGTTGCTTCGCTGTATCGGAAGGGGCCAACATGCCCTCTACCCCCGAAGCCATCGAAGAGTTCCTCAAAGCCAAGATACTCTACGCTCCGGGTAAAGCAGCCAACGCCGGTGGTGTTTCGGTGAGCGGTCTCGAAATGACCCAAAACGCCATCAAACTGAGCTGGACCAAAGAAGAGGTAGATGCCCGTCTGAAACAAATCATGTTCGACATTCACACCCAATGTGTAAAATACGGTACGCAAGCCGACGGCTACGTCAACTATGTAAAAGGTGCCAACGTTGCCGGCTTCATGAAAGTGGCCAAAGCCATGATGGCTCAGGGCATTCTCTAAGCGAACCCACAGCATCAATACTCACAAAGGCTTCGACATGCGTCGAAGCCTTTGTATTTTTATATCGATATGATGATGGCCGCACCCATGCCACAACATCACTCAGAAACTGTCGTTGCGGGAGGCGTCGATACACAAGAGGGTAAAAAGCAGTATGGTAAAGCCCCAAAGCGACGAACCGCCATAACTGAAAAAGGGCAACGGGATACCGATAACCGGAAGCACCCCGATAACCATTCCGATATTGACGGCCAGGTGAAAAAAAATAATTGCTGCTACGGAATAACCATAGACGCGGCCGAAGACTGTCCGCTGACGTTCGGAAAGCTGAATGATGCGTACCAGCAGCAGGGCAAAAAGTGTCAGCACGAGTGTCGCGCCCCAAAAGCCCTGCTCCTCTCCTATGGTACAGAATATAAAATCGGTATCCTGCTCAGGCACGTAGCGTAGCTTGGTCTGCGTGCCTTCGAGGAAACCCTTGCCCCAAAATCCACCCGAACCGATAGCAATCTTCGACTGATTTACATTATACCCGACACCCATGGGATCTTCCTTGATACCCAATGCCACCTCGATACGGGTGCGCTGGTGCTGACCGAGCACATCGGTAAAGACATAATCGACCGACTCCAAATAAACCGCCGACAAAAGGGCAAAGACTACGGCTATCCACAGCTTCCGCTGCAAGGTCTTGAAGTAGAGTACCCCGGTTGCAACGACAGCCGTCATCAGCAGGAGGCCTGCAACATAGAGCTGGTTAAAAGGGTAGAGATAATAAGAGATAATCGCCGCAGCACCCTGCACCACCGCTATCACGAGCAGCGAAATATACAGAAAACGGGCGCGTCGCAGATAACGTGCCACCATATATACCAGCACCAGCAGAATAAGCA
>CAJLYN010000230.1 GCA_905210875.1 uncultured Bacteroides sp.
GAGCCGTGAGCCAGTCGGTGAGGAGGAGCGGCGGAAGCTCGTGTATCCGTTCGCGGCAGGGCAGCGAGTCGCTCTGTGAGGTGAGAAAGGCGTAGTCGTCCTGCAACGCCGGCGGAATGGGCACGACCCATTGCGGTACCGCTTCGCCGTTGGAGCGGAACACCTCGGTATCGGCTTCGGCCACGACGTGCAGCACCACCGAGTCGTAGGCTTTGTCGGCCGAGTGTCCGTGCGCCGTCCAGTCGCTTGCTCGCAGGTGCATCTCTACGTTGCCGGCCCACAGCCGGTCGCCGATGCGCACCTTGGCGTTGAAAAAGTCGGGCCCGGCATTGGGGTTGCGCCGTCCCGGGTCGACGACCTCGATGGCTTCGCCCCGGGTGGTCAGTGCCGGCACATGGCCCAGCAGCCGCTGTTCCCACATGTAGTAGAGGAGTTTTTCCATGGTTGTTTTTATCTGGTAACACCCCTGTTTGGGTGATTTTTTTTATTCCGAACAGGTGGCTGCCTGTGGTTTTTCAGGATACAGGATTCGGTTCGGCATAGCCAAAAGTGTAAAACTTTGTTTTCCCTTTGTCTCTGCGCTCACCTTTCGCTATATTTGCAAAAATATAAGATAAGAGGCTGAAAGGCCGCGCATTTGTTTATGTTATAAAACACAGTACTGTTATGAAACTTGCACTGATAGGATATGGAAAGATGGGACACGCCATCGAGCAGATAGCCCGCAGTCGCGGACATGAAATCGTGTCGATTATCGATGTGAACAACCCCGAGGAGTTTGAGTCGGAGGCTTTCCGCAGCGCCGATGTGGCCATTGAGTTTACGGCGCCGTCGGTGGCACTCGACAACTACCGCAAGGCTTTTGCCGCCGGTGTGCCGGTCGTGTCGGGTACGACGGGTTGGCTCGAGCACATGCCCGAAGTGCAGGAGGCCTGCCGCAACGGTCAGACATTTTTCTATGCCTCCAATTTCAGCCTCGGCGTGAATATCTTTTTCGCCCTTAACAAGTATCTGGCCCAAATCATGAACCAATTTCCGTCCTATGAGGTGAAGATGGAAGAGACGCACCACATACACAAGCTCGATGCTCCCAGCGGCACGGCCATCACGCTGGCCGAAGACATCATAGCCCGTCTCGACCGCAAGACGGCTTGGGTCGAGGGGCGTGAACCGGCCGAGAACGAAATCGGCATCAAGGCCATACGCCGTGGTGAAGTGCCAGGTATTCACACCATCTGCTACGAGAGCGATGTTGATACCATCACCATCACCCACGATGCCAAGAGCCGTATGGGCTTTGCCCTCGGTGCTGTCGTGGCTGCCGAGTTTACCTGCGGCAAGAAGGGATTCCTCACCATGCAGGATATGCTTAAATTCTAAATCCGATTTACCATGTCATTTTCTTCTCCTTCGCTGAAAGAGCGGTTGCTGGCCGTGAAGAAGACCCGCTGGATACGTTTCGGCGTGGCGGCTCTCCTCTTTATCCTTTTTACGATATGGCTCGGCAATTACTATATCTTGCCGTTGCTCATCGTCATGGCCGACATGTATCTTACCCATTATATACCCTGGACCTTCTGGAAACGGTCGAAAAATAAGACCGTGCTGCGGGTCATGGAGTGGGTCGATGCCATTGTCTATGCCTTGGTGGCGGTCTATCTCATCAATATCTTCCTCTTTCAGAACTACAAGATTCCCACCTCGTCGCTCGAAAAGTCGCTGCTCGTGGGCGACTATCTCTTTGTGAGCAAGCTCAGCTACGGACCGCGTGTACCCAACACGCCGCTCTCGTTTCCGCTCGTGCAGAACACCTTCCCGGTGCTCAACATCAAGTCGTATGTGGAGTGGCCTTCGTGGCCCTATCACCGGCTGGCCGGCTTCGGTAAGGTGCAGCGGGGCGATATCGTCGTCTTCAACTTCCCTGCCGGCGATACGGTGGCTGTGCGGGTGCCCAACCCCGACTATTACACGCTGGCTCATTATGTGGGCCGTGAGGCGCTGAAACGCAATAAGGAGCAGTTTGGCGAGATTGTGTACCGCCCTGTCGACCGCCGCGAAAACTATGTGAAGCGTTGCGTAGGTATGCCGGGCGACACGTTTGAGATACGCGACAATCAGGTCTATATCGATGGCCGTGTACTTGAAAATCCGCGTAACATACAGTTCAACTATTTTGTGATGTTGCAGCCGGGCTATCGCTTTGCCGAGAAGCAATTCCGTGAATTGGGCGTGAGTGTCGACGACCGCCTTTTGGTCTCGGCCGACAGAGCCTGGTACGACGACCTGCTGGCGTTGGGCTTCATGCCCGACTCCGATGGCGCTTTTCCGTCGATTTATCACTTCCCGCTCACACCCGAGGCGTTGGCACGGGTGAAAAGGTATCCCTATGTGTCGAAGATTGTACAGGAGCCCGGTGCTTTCGGCGGAGAGGCTTATCCGCTGGGCTATGGCAAGGGGTGGACACGGGCCGATTTCGGTCCGCTGTGGATTCCCCGCCGCGGCGATACGCTGCGGCTCACGGCCGAGAACTATCCGCTCTATGTGCGCGCTATCCGCGACCATGAGGGCAATCGCTTTGAGTACCGCGACGGCCGCTTCTTCATTAACGGCGAGGAAACCGATACTTACCGTTTCAAGATGGACTATTACATGATGTTGGGCGACAACCGAGACAACTCGGCCGACAGCCGTTATTGGGGACTGGTGCCCGAAGACCATATCGTGGGGAAACCGCTCTTTGTGTGGTTGTCGATTGATAAGGACCGAGGCTGGTTCGACGGGCATATCCGCTGGAACCGTCTCTTCCGCCCCGTATCATCGTTATAGAGTGTAGTGATGTCGGTCGTATATCTCTCTACGGCTTATCTGGCTCCGGTAGCCTATTACAAGGCTTTGTGCCGTTATGACAGTGTGGTGGTCGAGGCGTGCAGCCATTATGTCAAGCAGTCTTACCGCAATCGCTGTACCATCATGACGGCGGGAGGGGAGTTGTCGCTCTCCATTCCGGTGGAGCGTACCCGGCCCGGTAAACCGTTTACCCGCGACATGCGCATTTCGGGCCACGACAACTGGCAGCATGTTCACTGGAACGCCATTGCCTCGGCCTACGGCTCGTCGCCCTTTTTTGAGTATTACCGCGACGACCTCTATCCTTTCTATGAGAAATCGCAGTCGGGGCGTTTCCTGCTCGATTACAACCGGGAATTACAGGAGAGGGTGTGCCGTCTGCTGGGTCTCACGCCCCGGGTGTCGTACAGCACGACCTATCTTGATGCCACGGCCGGTGATGTGGTCGACTTGCGCGATGCCATCAGCCCGAAACGTCCGCCTGTTGTCGACCTTCTGCCTCGGCCCTATTACCAGGTTTTTTCGATGAAATGGGGCTTTTCGCCCCATCTGTCGGTTATCGATCTGCTCTTTAACATGGGCAACGAAGCCTTGCTGGTGCTCTACGACCGTTGAGCGGTGCAGTGAGATGTAGGAAATAGCAGCGGCGGCAGAGCATTTCG
>CAJLYN010000231.1 GCA_905210875.1 uncultured Bacteroides sp.
CGCAGCCGTCGGCTCGGCAGTTGCAGGCATCGCCCGATATAACCAATCCGCTCAATATATATATAGGTAATCCCGAGTTGAAGTCGGAGTTCAGTCATCGTGTTTCCATGCGTTACAACTCCTATAACATCGATACCTATCAGTCGTTTACCATCGGTGCCGATGGTCGGGCTACACAGAACGGTATTGTAGAGAAGACCATCTACAATGCCAGTGGTGGTCGCACCCGCACCCCGGTCAATGTCAATGGAGAATGGAACGCTTCGGTATGGGCTTTCTACAATATGCCTTTCAAGCGCAACAAAAAGTTCAGTTTCAACTCCAACACGCGGTTGGCTTACGACAATTCGGTGGGATTTGTATCGTTGGGAGGAAATACCGACAGTGAAAAGAACATCTCTCGCAACGCCAATATCCGGGAGTATCTCTCGCTGCGTTACTCTTCGGAGTTGTTCAATGCCAGCATCGGTGGCAACTATGCCATTTCGTATGTGAAAAATACGATGCAGACCGATAACGACCAGACCACCATGGACTTTGGTGCCCGGGCCGAGATAGACTGGTTCCTTCCCTGCGGTGTTTCGATAGGCTCTGACTGCCGCTATCGTGGCACGGCCGGCTATGCCGAAGGTTATAACCAGAACAAGGTCATCTGGAACGCCTCTGTTGCCTACTCGTTCCTGGAAAAGAAAAACGCAACAATCCGCTTCAAGGTGTATGACATTCTGCGACAGAATACCAACATCAGCCGTTCGGTAACCGGTACATATATACAAGACCAGGAGACCAATGCCATAGGCAGTTATTGCATGCTCTACTTTGCCTACCAGTTCAATACCATCGGAGGTAAGGGCAATGCCGGCGGGCCGCAGGGTCCCGGTGGTCATGGCCCTCGCGGATATAGACATTTTTGATAAATTATAAATCTTGACTATGGGAAAAAGAAGGCTGTGAAACATTTTGAAATCACAGCCTTCTTTGTATCTTTGCTTCATATCATGTCGGTAGTCAGATAAGTGACCCGTCGAGCCAAATTGTAAAACAGAGAGAATGAAAAATAAGAAAGGCTGGTTGGCCTGTGTATTGTGTGTGATTGTCATAGCCGGAGTGGTGCTTCTGCGGCAATGTCGTGCGACCGGAGGAAATGCCTACCATCGTAACGAAGGTATGATATTTAATACCATATATCATTTTACCTATGAAGCCCGTGAAGATTATCAGTCTCAAATCGAGGCCGAACTGCAACGTTTCGATGCCTCTCTTTCACCATTCAATCCCTCGTCCATAATTTCGCGTTTCAACCGTAACGATACGGCCGTCGTGGCCGATGCCTGGTTCGAGACCGTCTTTGCCCGCTCCAAGGAGGTGTGGCGCGATACCGGTGGCGCCTTCGACCCTACTGTCTCTCCGCTCATCAATGCTTGGGGATTTGGCTTCAAGACAGGAGCGCCGGTAACCCCCGAGACGGTCGATAGCCTGTGGCATCTTGTGGGTATGGAGCGTATGGAGCTTGTCGATGGCCGCCTTCATAAAGACGACCCCCGCATGAGCCTTAACTTCTCGGCCATAGCCAAAGGGTATGCCGTTGATGTTGTTGCTTCGTTTTTGAGAGAAAAGGGGGTCAAGAATTTCTTGGTCGAAATAGGCGGTGAAGTTGCTGCCCAAGGAAAAAATGCTCGCGGAGAAACATGGAGGGTAGGTATTGATACCCCCGATGAGGCTAACGTGGCAGGCGGTGAAATCGAAGCTGTAGTGATGCTCGACGATGCCGCCCTGGCCACATCGGGCAATTATCGCAACTTTCGGGTGGTCAACGGCCGGCGGGTAGCTCATACCATAGATCCGGCCACGGGTTATCCCGTGCAACACTCTCTGTTGAGTGCCACGGTACTTGCTCCCGACTGTATGACGGCCGATGCCTATGCTACGGCATTTATGGTACTGGGGGTCGATAAGAGTCTCGAAATTGCCGCCCGAAATCCCGGAATAGAGGCCTACCTCATCTATGCGGTCGATTCGGTCACCACTTCGGTGGCTATGACCCCTGGCATGAAGCAATATCTTTTTGGTGAGTGACAATTTGTTTTTTTAAAGAGACGTCACGGCATCTTTTTGTCGGCATTCGAGCGAAAATGAAATAGAATCATTTTCATAAAGAATATTCTTTATATATTTGCACACTGGAACATTCAAAAATTTAGAAAGATGAATCAAGTATCAGAGCGTTTGGCAAGCCTTTCTCCATCGGAGACTTTGGCTATGTCGCAGAAGAGTAACGAACTAAAAGCGCAGGGAATTGATATTATCAACCTGAGCGTGGGTGAACCCGACTTCTTTACCCCCGACCACATCAAAGCCGCCGCCAAGAAAGCCATCGACGATAACTTTTCGTTTTATTCGCCGGTGCCCGGTTATATGGATTTGCGCAAAGCCATCTGCGCCAAGTTGAAAAACGAGAACCATCTCGATTTTACTCCCGAGCAGATTGTCGTTTCCAACGGTGCCAAGCAATCGATATGCAATGCCATACTCTGCATCATCGATCCAGGTGACGAGGTAATAATACCCGCCCCTTGCTGGGTAAGCTATGTCGAGATGGTGAAACTGGCCGAAGGCAAGAGCGTCGTAGTACCGTCGACCATCGACAACGACTTCAAGATTACCCCCGAACAGCTCGAAGCCGCCATCACCCCCAAGACCAAGGCCATCATTCTCTGCTCTCCCTCCAACCCCACCGGCAGCGTGTACAGTCGCGAAGAGTTGAAGGCCCTTGCCGATGTGCTGGCCAAGTATCCCCGCATCATCATTTTGGCCGACGAGATATATGAGCATATCAACTATATCGGCGGCCATCAGAGCATTGCACAATTTGATAATGTGCGCGACCGCGTGGCCATCATAAACGGTGTTTCCAAGGCCTATGCCATGACCGGCTGGCGTATCGGATTCATCGCCGCTCCCCTGTGGCTGGCCAAGGCCTGCAACAAGTTACAGAGCCAATACACGTCGGGCCCCAGTTCTATCGCGCAGAAAGCTTCTGTGGCAGCCTTTACGGGCGACCAGAGCTGCGTTGAGGAGATGCGTCAGGCCTTTGAACGCCGTCGCGACCTGGTTGTGGAGATGGCCCGTCAGATACCCGGCTTCAAGGTAAATGTGCCTCATGGAGCATTTTATCTCTTCCCCGATGTGTCGTACTACTACGGAAAGAAATTTGGCGACAAGGTGATTGCCAATTCGGCCGACCTGGCCATGTATCTCCTCGAAGAGGGCCACGTTGCCACGGTGGGTGGTGCCGCTTTCTGCGCTCCCGAATGTCTGCGCTTCTCCTATGCTACTTCTGACGAAAACCTCAAAGAGGCTTTGCGTCGCATCAAGGAGGCTCTGGCCAAGTTGAAATAATACCCTGTTGATATAAAACGAAGAGCGGAGGCCGCATTTTGCGG
>CAJLYN010000232.1 GCA_905210875.1 uncultured Bacteroides sp.
GAATATCGTGCCGACCTTTTCGGGCGCAATGCCTTGTCCTTCGTCGCGCACGGTGAGTTGCAGATGGTCGATGCCGGTTTCGAGCGATACCTCGATGCGTTTCCCGTCGGGGGTGTATTTGAAGGCGTTGGAGAGAAGGTTGAACAGGATTTTCTCAAACTTGTCGGCATCGGTATATCCCCATGCCGGCGAACCGGTTGCCGTGAAGGCGTAGCCGATGTGCCGTTTGTTGGCCAGATAGGCAAAAGATTCATAGGTGTGCCGGGCCAGTTGGTGCAGATCGGTGCGGGCGATGTGCAACTCCATTTTTCCGCTCTGGGTCTTTCTGAAATCGAGTATCTGGTTGATAAGTCGCAACATGCGACGGGTGTTGTGCCTGGCTATGGAGAGGTTCTTGCGGAGCTCGGGAGCCAGTTCCTTTTGTTGGAGGGCCCAGTCGATGGGGGCCGCTATGAGGGTGAGCGGCGTGCGCAGTTCGTGCGAGATGTCGGTGAAGAATTTCAGTTTGAGGCGGGATACCTGCTGCTCGACAGTGATGCTGCGGCGCAGGTTGGCAATATAGATGTATATGCCTGCGATGAGCAGGGCCAGCAGCAGGGCGGCACCGATGTAGAGCAGCGTGGCCCAGGGGGTCTCTCCGAAGGTGGGGGTAACCGACAGATGCAAGATGCGGCTGTTGTTGCACCAGATGCCGTCGCCGTTTGTCGACCTGATTTCCAGGTCCCATTCGCCGGCCGGCAGGCCGGCAAAGCTCACGGTGCGGTTGTGCGACAGGTTGTTCCAGCCGTCGCTCCGCTCTTTTATGCGGTAGGCATACTGTATGGCGGCAGGTGCGGTATAATCGAGAGCAGCAAAGGTAATCGAGAAGTTGCGTTCACCCGGCGAGAGTATGAGGGTATCGGTGGTTATGGGTTTTGTGATGTCTTGTCCCTCGGTACCGGGTATCTGTATCTGTGTGAAGACGATGGGCGGTACGATGCGGCTTTTCCCTATAAGCTCCAAGTCGAGTCGCAGCGTGCCATAGGCAGTACCTACGTAGAAGTCGTTCCGTTTGCCCATGACGGGAGGTACTTCGCTGATGGTCAGGGGTGAGAGGCCGAAACGGTCGTAGGTCTCGGCCGTGCGGCCGTGCGGGTCGTAGTGGCAGATGCTGTTCTGGAACGTAATCCACAGCGCACTGTCGCTGCTCTCGGTCATGGCGTAGGCGAGGTCTGAGGGCAGGCCGCTACGGGTGTTGAAGTGTTCAAACTCGATGCTGTCGGAGAGCAGGTTGTCCGAGACAATGCGACTGATGCCTCCGCTGTACGGTACGACATAGAGGTCGCCGCACTGTCGCTGATACACATACATCACGTCGTTGTTGCTCAGACTCGATGCCTGGTTCTGACGGCTCCGGTTGAGATGGAACGTCAACTCTCCGGCTTTGGAAAAGCGACTGTCGAAAGAGAGCAGTCCGCCCGTTGTGGCCACCAGTATGGCCCCCCGGTCGGTAGGACAGATATGGCGTATCTTGTCGGCCTCCGACGGGAATCTCCGCAGTACGTTGCCCCGATGCAGAAAGCGCAGCGTTTCTGCATCGGCATTCTCCACGAGGTTGATACCGCCGCCGTAGGTGCCTATCCATATGCGGCCCTGCCTGTCGGCGCAGATGGTATAGATAGAGTTGTGGCTCAGGCTGTATGCCTCTTTCTCGTCGTGGCGGTAATGCTGTATGCGGTATCGCTTTTCGCCCTGTGGCGTGGCAACAAACAGTCCGCCCTCTTTACAGCCTATCCAGATGCGGTGGCGGGAGTCTTCAAACAGAGCGTAGGCATTGGCTCCGAAGCGAGCCTCCCGGCTGTCGACGATATTACCCTGCCGGGAGAGATTGCCGATATATCGGTTTGAGGCATCGTAGAGGGCGATGGTGCCGTTCTTGGAGGCACACCACAATCGTTCCCGGCTGTCGACGAGAAGTCCGCGTATCCTGTTATCTCTCTCCATTTCCGCACCGAGAAGGGTGTAGTAGCGGGGCGAGAATGTTACGTAGTCAAATCCTCCTTCGGCGCATAGCCACAGGTTCTTATGGTTGTCGATGAGGTAGTCGAAGCCGGTTGCCCGGTATCTCTCCTGCCGGTTGTTGTGAAAGTACTGTGCCGGTTTCAGGACATTCTCTTCCTTGTCGTAATAAGAGAACGCACCGTAATAAGGCTGTATCCATATCCCCCCGAAAGCATCTTCGTGAATGAAACGGTTCTTTTTCTGTGGCTCACGCGCGTAGGTTATGGCGTGGGGAATACGGTCCGACGGATCGATGCGCCAGATGGTGTCGAAGCCGTCGAACATCCATATCGTGCCCTCTTGCGACTGGTAGAGGTGGTTGATGTGCCACGTTATCCCGTTCGGGGCATTGATAGAGGAGAATTGTCCCTCTTTTCCCCGCAGAAGGAGTTGTTGCGGTGTGATGATGCATAGGGTGCTGTCGCTCAGTAGGTAAAGTCCGTCGATATATCTGGGCTTTTGGGGCAGTGTACACGCTTGCAGACCATCTCCGGTGAAAGAAAAAAGCTTTCCGTTGGCGGTGGCCAGGAATACGGTGTTGTCGGAAACGCATATATGGCGGAATGTTTCCGGCATGTCGAGCGTGCGGTTGTACACGCGGGTCTCTTGCCGGGAGAGAATCCATTCGTTGCCTTCGGCATCTTGGGTGATAGTGTAAATGTCGGAGGGCGATGCAACCTTGTCTTCGTGTTCCGTGACGGCAAGAGGCCCGGGTAACAGCCTCTCGTCGACGCGATAGAGTCTCCCGCCGGGGGTAACAATCCAGGTAACCCCTTTTTCCAAGGGAAAAATGCGGGAAGATTCGCCCGAGGCAAAGTCTCCCTGTTCGGACAGTGGGTTGAGAAACTGCTCGGTATCGCTGTCGAACAGATAGGTGTGTCCGCCGAATATCTGGCACCAGATGTGCGACCCGTAACCGGCCACGATGTGGGTGATGCGGTTGTAGCTCAGCCGCACGCTGTCGGTGGGGTAGGATTTGTAATTCTTGAAATTGTAGCCGTCGAACCGTTCCAGTCCGTTCCATGTGGCCAGCCAGATGTACCCCCGGCTGTCTTGCAGAATACTCTGTATGTTGTTTTGCGACAACCCCTCTTCCAGCGAGTAGTGCCGCACGCTGAGGCGACTCTCTCCGTATGCGGTCGTCAGGGCGAAGAGGGCAAAAAGCAGAAAAAGTTTTCGGAACGGCATTTCACGGTATGGTTTTCAGGTGGCAAGCTGCTCACGCTGGTTTGTCCTTGACAAAGATAAGCAAAGGCGGGGAAGAAACGTAACTTTGTCGGGAGATTCTTTCCCGGTGTTTCTGAAATTGTACGCGAAATAAAGACTCCCCGGAGGCTTGTCGCAACGGGATAGAACAAGGCAGGCGGCTGCCCCCT
>CAJLYN010000233.1 GCA_905210875.1 uncultured Bacteroides sp.
ACAATAGGAGGCCCCCTCGGCTACACGGCCGGCCTCACTCCCGTAGAGAATACGTCGACGAGCCACCCGACGGGCATCTACAATCTGCTGGGACAGCCACTCACCTCCCCGCAGAAAGGCTTCAACATCATCGACGGCAAGAAGCTGATTGTACAATAACCTTAATACCATACTACCATGCACATGAAACCACGACACCTTTTCTTCGCGGCACTCGCACTCTTGACCTGCCATGTGGGCCAGGCCAAAGAGACAAGCGTCGATGTAAACACATTGTCGGCCGCATTTGACCAGGCAGCCGACCAGGACATTCTGCTGCTCGAAAGCGGCACATACAGCGGTCGGCTCACTTTTCCCAACGGCAAGACCCTCACGCTGAAAGCGGCTCCGGGAGCCGACGTCGTCTTTGCCGGCACCTTTACCGGCAATGAAAGCGACAGCGACGGCGGCATCATTCTCGACGGGCTGGATATTGTTACCGGCGAAAACTATTTCATCGACATGGCATACGGCAACGTAAAGACGATTGCCGTGCGCAACTGTTCCATATCCGATATCGGGCGCTGCTTCCTTCGCACCAACAATGCCGGGAAAGTCATCGACGCCATCGAATTTACCAACTGCATCATCAGCGATTGCGGAGCCAACGGCTACTGTTTTCTCTACCCCCAGCATGGCGTAAAATCGATCTCGGTAAAAAATTGTACCCTCAAAAACTACACCTCGGGCGAGAGCTTTTTCGGTCCCAAGAATACGACTGCCGACATCACACTGACATTTGTCTTCGAAAACAACACCGTGTACAAATGGTCCAAAAGTTCATCGTATGCCCTGTGCAAGGTCGACGGCAAATACAGCAATGAGTCGACCTACACCTTCCGCAACAACATCATCTCGACAGCCGGTGTGGCCGGACAGAAACCCCTTATCGTCGCAGCCAAGGGGGGCAACCTCGTTGCACAGAACAACCTCATCGACAACTACGGAGGTTACTCGGTATCGAACGCTGCCAGCTCGACCATCGAAGATCTGACGCTCGAAGCATTGGGTATCGGCCAGATATTCCCCGACCCCGAAAACGGAGACTTTTCGATTGTGTCGACCTCTCCTCTGGCCACGGCATCGACCGAAGGGGGCGTGGTAGGCGACCCGCGCTGGCTGAAAACCTTCGCGCAAGCGGTAACCCTGACCACCAGCAGTCTGCCACAGGAGGGCGGCACAACGACACCCTTGTCGGGAAATTATGAAAAAGGCTCGGTCGTCACCCTGTCGGCCAGCCACAACTACGGATACCGTTTCGAAGCATGGAAAGATGAAGACGGGAATACCCTGTCGACCGAAAACCCTTATACCTTCACGATTGAAAACGATACCCGCATAACGGCCACATTTACCCAGCAGACACTTTACACGCTCCATATCGAGAAAGAGGGCGAAGGTGCCCCTTGGGGTGAATACCTGATTTCCCCCCAAAAAGAGGACAACCGCTATGAAAGCGGCGAAGAGGTAACCGTTACGGTCGTTCCCAACCCGGTAACCACCTTCTTGTACTGGGGCGACGGTACAAGCGAAGACAAACAGACGGTCGTCATGGACCAGGAGCAAAAACTTATCCTGCACTACGACGTTGTTCCCTTTATTGTAGGTTGGGACTTCGACACCGACAAGAACCCTGCTCGCAACGAACGCCAGGGCGACTACTACTTCAAGAGCGACAACACGGGTGTGATGTACTTCTACAACGGCGACGGCTCCTCGACCAACTGGGGTGGCTCCGAACGGAACTTCGGAGGGAAGAACCTCTCCTGCGCCCGCCGTTACACCGATTATGACCAGATGGGTAATCCCCGCTACTTCATTGCCAAATTTTCTGCCGCAGGATATGAAAACATCAAGATACACAGCTACGTTGCTGCAGACAACAACTGCGTACACCGGGGGCAGAAAATGCAATTCTCGACCGACGGCATACACTTTACCGATCTGGCCAGCCTGACGCTCACAGGCATCAGCAGCGAATGGACAGCTTTCGACGCCATGCTGCCCGACACCCTATCCGACGATGCCAAGAAGAGTATCTACATCCGATGGATAGGCGATGCAACGACCGAACTTCTCGGCCAGTCATCAGCCGGCGACACCGAGGGATTCTACCTGGCCGATGTCTTTGTATATGCCGACGAGATACACGTCGACGACTTTACAGCTCCGCAACTGCTGTCGTCGACTCCAACACAAGGCTCCAACAACGCTTCGGCCAATGGTAACATCGTACTCACATTCGACGAGAAGGTGCAGGCCGGCACCGGCGAGGTAACCCTCAACGGCGAGGTACTCACCCCGGTATTCGGCAGCAAGACGGCAAGCTATGCCTACTCGGGTCTCACCTACGGAACGACATATGAAGTAATCGTGCCCGACGGTGCCATCACCGACCTGAGCGGCAACCGCTTTCCCGGCGTCACCCTGCAATTTACCACCATGGAACGGCCGCGACCCACAGCCAAGACTTTCGACGCCGTAGTCGCCGCCGACGGTACGGGAGACTATACGACCGTGCAGGCAGCCATCGATGCAGCGCCGGAAAACAGAAGCAAGCCCTATTTGATTTTTGTCAAGAACGGCATTTACGACGGACTGGTGCGCATACCCGAGAATAAACCCTTTATCCACCTCATCGGTCAGGACCGCGACCGCACCATCATTCAATACAAAATAAACTGTGCCGCCGCTGGAGATGCCGGCTGGGACTTCTCGGCCAACAATGCCGCCTACTATCCGGCCAAAGACGATGGTACGGTGGTAAAGGTTTCGAGCAGCGACTTTTACAGCGAGAATATCTCCTACATCAACACCTGGGGATATGAACAGCAGAACGGCCCCATGGCCCTGGCCATGTACACCCGAAACGACCGCCACGCCTTTTACCGGTGCAACTTCCGCTCGTTCCAGGATACCTGGCAGACCTCGACCAACCAGGTAAGCGACCGGCTCTATGCCAAAGATTGTTACGTCGAAGGGGCTGTCGACTACATTTACGGAGGGGGAGACTGTCTCTTTGAAACCTGCGAACTGTATAACCTGCGGTCGACGGGTAGCGTCATCGTGGCTCCGGCCCCTCAAGAGGGCACCCGATATGGCTATGTATTCGAGAGCTGCACCATCGACGGTGTAGTCGACAACAAGGACGCCTTGGGCCGCCCGTGGCACAACAGCCCCATTGCCGTCTATCTCAACACGACCATGAAACGCTTACCCAGTGCCACCGGCTGGAACAACATGGGCACCATTCCTGCCCTCTTTGCCGAATACAACAGCATGGATGCCGACGGCAACCCCATCGACCTGAGTAACCGACGCACGCAATACAGCTATACCGAAAACGGCGAGACCGTTACCGGCAG
>CAJLYN010000234.1 GCA_905210875.1 uncultured Bacteroides sp.
GGCGGTTTTCGCAGAAGTCGACAAGCGGTTCGAGCCACCCGGGAGAGGCTTCGACGTCGGAGTTGAGCAGCACGATATAGGGGTGTGTGAGCTGTTTGATGGCCAGGTTGTATCCGCGGGCATAGCCGTGATTCTCTTTCATTTCCAGCACTACCACTTCGGGGTGATGCGTTTTGAGCCAGTCGACCGAGCCGTCGGTCGACCCGTTGTCGGCCACTACGACATCGGCCATGTCGGCCGGTGTATAGGCGCACACCGAGGGGAGGAACTCTTTCAGCAGGTTGAGTCCGTTCCAGTTGAGTATGACGACAGCGACTTTTTTCATAAGACGGAATTATAGGTGGCGATGTTTCCAGCGGTTATGGGTCCAGAGCCAGTATTCGGGAGCCCGCCGTATGGTCTCTTCCATGAGAGCCATGTAGCGGTCGGTGATTTCAAAGTCGGGACAGGAGCGCGGGTCGAGCTCGATTTTCTTGATGGTGGCCCGGTAGTAGCCCCGTTTTATCTTCTCCACGTCGAAGTACATGACGGCCATGTCGAGTTTCTTGGCGATGGTCTCTCCGCCGGTGAGTACGGGGGTATCCTGGTTGAGAAAGGTTATCCAGTGGTGTATATTGGCCGGCGAGGGAGTCTGGTCGGCGATGAATCCGGTGCCCGATTGTCGGCCCGAGGCTCTTACCGAAAGCAGGTCGCGCAAGGTGTTGGCCTTGGGTATGCAGGTGAGACCGAAACGGGAACGGATTTCCAGAAAGAGCCGGTCGAACCATTTGTTTTTCAGCGGTCGGTATATCTGTCCCAGCCGAGCGTTGGGGGTGTCGACCCACAGCGAAATGGAGGAGATGTATTCCCAGTTGCCGTAGTGTCCCAGCATCATGATGACCGAGCGTCCGCTGTTAAGGGCCGATTCCAGCAACTCTGCATCGACAAACTGCATGCGACGGCGCATCTGCCTGTCGGAGATGTGCAGCAGTTTGATGGTTTCGAAAAAGTAGTCGCAGAAGTGCCGGTAAAAGCGGCGCTCGATGCGACGGCGGTAATGCTCGCTCTCGTGGGGAAAGGAGTTTTGCAGGTTCTTTCGCACAATGTGCCGGCGGTAACGCACGACATGATATACCAGCAGGTAGAGCAGGTCGGAGAGGATAAAGAGTACCCGTAGCGGCAGGTGCGCCACGGAGCGGAGGGTGAGTCCGAGGGGCGCAAGAAATATGTTTTGCAGGGTCTCTCGTTTCATGGCTTACAGGAGTTGGGCGTGAAGGGCGGGAATGTCGGTTTTTTCGATGAAATCGCCCAATTTGACGTTGCGCACGGTGTTGATAAGGCTCTTTTCGTAGGGAAGCTCTATGCGCACGTAGTTGTCGGTAAAACCGTGTAGGGGAGCGTTCTTGGCCGGGTGTTCAAAGAGTACGGGACGTACTTTGCCTCTTTGTGAGGCGTAGAAGTCGTGCAGTTTCCGTTCCGATATTTCGAGCATGTGCCGGCAGCGTTCGTGGCGTATCTCCTGTGGGACGGTGGGCTCTATTTTCAAGGCTTGGGTGCCCGGCCGTTCGGAGTAGGTGAAGACATGCAGCTGAGAGATGTCGAGGCTGTCGACAAAACGGGCCGACGCTTCAAAACGTTCGTCGGTCTCGCCGCGCATACCCACGATGAGGTCTACGCCGATGAAGGCGTCGGGCATCACCCGCTTGATATGCTCGATGCGCTGGGCAAAGAGGGCGGAGTCGTAGCGGCGGCGCATGAGGTGCAGCACGTCGTCGCTGCCCGATTGCAGGGGTATGTGGAAGTGGGGTGCGAAATGTTTCGATGCGGCGACGAAGTCGATGATTTCGTCGGTCAGCAGGTTGGGCTCTATCGAGGAGATGCGGTAGCGGTCTATGCCCTCGACTTTTTCGAGTTCCTTGATGAGGTCGAAGAAGGTCTCGCCCGTCGTCTTGCCGAAGTCGCCGATGTTCACCCCCGTGAGCACAATCTCGTGGCCACCTTCCCGGGCTACGCCGCGGGCCTGCTCCACGAGGTCGGCAATGTATCCGTTGCGGCTGCGTCCGCGGGCAAACGGTATGGTGCAGTAGGAACAAAAGTAGTCGCAGCCGTCTTGTACTTTGAGAAAGTAGCGGGTGCGGTCGCCCCGGGAGCATGAGGGGGCGAAGTTGCTGATTTCGGGGCTGGGGGTGGTGAATATCCCGTGGGCTTCGTCGGAGGTTTGCAGCCGCTCGATGTAGCGGGCTATCTCGCCCTTCTCGCCGGCACCCAGTACCATGTCGACGCCGGGAATGCGGGCTATCTCCTGGGGTTGCAGCTGGGCATAGCAGCCGGTAACGATGATGCGGGCCCCGGGGTGTTGCCGGGCGATGCGGCGAATGGCCTGCCGGCATTTCTTGTCGGCCAGCTCGGTAACCGAGCAGGTGTTGATGATGCACAGATCGGCTCTCTCGCCGTTACGGGCACGGCGTATGCCTTTCTCTTCGAGGGTGCGTCCTATGGTCGAGGTCTCGGCAAAGTTGAGTTTGCACCCCAGCGTGTAATAGGCGGCTGTTTGCGGCCCGAACGTCTGACTGTCTATCATCGTTGTGTGGATTGAATAAGATTTCCCGATACAAAAATAACAATTCCGGCGGGAAGTGCCGGCCCTTCGGGGCGACTTTCTTATTATTTAACCCTGTGACTTGCCGGAAAAGATGCGCCGGCCCGGTATTTCCGGGACGGCGTTTGATTGGGAAATTGAGGTTATCGGGGCTCTCCGGCGATGGTGCGTATGGTACCGTCGGGGTTGTATTGCAACTCGCACACCTTCATGCTGCGCAGGTGTGAGTGCCCGCCCGAGGGGGTGCTGTCGTGGAAGAACAGATACCATTTACCCTTGTACTGGCATATTGAGTGGTGGGTGGTCCAGCCCACGACCGGGGTGAGAATCACCCCCTGGTAGGTAAACGGTCCGTAGGGATTGTCGCCGATGGCGTAGCAGAGCATGTGGGTCGTCCCGGTGGAGTAGGAGAAGTAGTATTTGCCGTTGTACTTGTGTACCCAAGCAGCCTCGAAGAAGCGGTGCGGGTCACCGTTTTTCAGCGGATTGCCTTCGGCATCGAGAATGACGACGGGGCGGGGTTCTTCGGCAAATTCGAGCATGTCGTCGCTGAGACGGGCTACGCGGGCAGGTAGGGCCTCTTCATTGTCGCCGGGTATGGTGCCACACTCGATGGCCTTGTTGTTGCGGAAGCGTTGCAGCTGGCCGCCTTGCAGTCCGCCAAAATAGATGTAGTAGGAGCCGTTGTCTTCAAGCACGGCCGGGTCGATGCTGTAACTGCCGCGCATGGGGTGGGGCTGCGGCTTGAAGGGGCCGTAGGGTTTGTCGGCGAC
>CAJLYN010000235.1 GCA_905210875.1 uncultured Bacteroides sp.
GTAGCGGGTGTGGTTACAGATGTTTCACGGTTTGTGGTATCGTTTGTAGCCGGAAGGTTTTCGGCATCGGATACTTTGAACCCGACAACACCGGTGGTGTCGGTGGCTTCTGCGACCGAATCGGGGGTGTGTACGGCGGTTTTGGCGTATGGGGCCGTGCTGTCGACGGGCACTGCATCTGTTGAGCCTGCCGTGTCGGCCGGAAGAGTGGCAGGTGCTGTTGTCGAAGTGTCGGTTGTTGCTGCTATCGACGGGCTGTTGCTTGTTTCCGATAGGCTTTCGGAGCCGGAGGTTTTGTGTCCGACGGTGGTGGAGTCGGGGCTTGTAGGGGCGGAGATCTCCTGCTTTGTGGCGACAGAGTCAGGGGTGATGGTCTTGCCCGAGGTTACGGTATCGGTAAGCGGGGTTGCTGTTGGGCTTGTCGTGGCCGGGAGAGCGGTAGGAGTTGTTGCCGAGGTGTCGGCTGCCGGCGGTGTGGCGGTGATGCTTTCTGCGACTGTCGCGACGGGGGTGGAGATGCTGTCGGGTATCTCGGTGAGAAGGCGATATGTCGCGTGTGGTAGGAACATCGGTGCGTCGTGTTATATGACAGCCAGTTTGCTCAGCCGGCCGTCCCATTCGGGGGCGCGGTAGAGGGCCTCGATTGCCTCTTGCGGTGTGGTGGCGCTGCACCACATGGCCTGGTGTTCGGGGCGCATGAAGTGCTGGTCGGTGGCTCGGTCGAGCATTTGCAGCAGGGGGTCGTAGTAGCCGTCGACGTTGAGCACGACGATGGGGTGGAGGTAGAGCCCCAACTGTTTCCAGGTGATGATTTCGAGCAGCTCTTCGAGGGTTCCGCATCCGCCGGGCAGGGCAATGACGGCATCGGAGAGCGCCGCCATGCGCTGTTTGCGGCTGTGCATGTCGGGGGTGATTTCGATATTTTTCAGGGCCGGGTGGTTCCATCCGTTGTCATACATGAACCGGGGTATGACACCGACGATTTCGCCCCCCTCGGCCATCACGGCATCGGCCAGTGTACCCATCAGTCCCTGTCCGCCTGCGCCGTAGATACAGCGTATCCCTTCCCGGGCAAGCAGCTGCCCCAGAACTTGTGCCGCTTCGAAGTAGACGGGGGCTACCCGTGAACTCGAAGCGCAGTAGACGCATACCGAGCCGATGGTTCTCATGTTGTGGGGTGCCGGCGGTCTTATACGTTGAAACGGAAGTGCATGATGTCGCCGTCTTGTACGACGTAGTCTTTGCCTTCGACATTGATTTTTCCGGCTTCGCGGCAGGCGGCTTCGGAGCCGAGGGCTATGTAGTCGTCGTACTTAATGACCTCGGCGCGAATGAATCCTTTTTCGAAGTCGCTGTGTATGATGCCGGCGCATTGCGGGGCCTTGCTGCCTTTGAGGTAGGTCCAGGCCCGCACCTCGGGTTCGCCGGCGGTGAAGTAGGTTTCGAGGTTGAGCAGTTTGTAGGCGGCGCGTATGAGGCGCGACACGCCCGACTCTTCAAGTCCTATCTCGTTGAGGAACATTTGTCGCTCTTCGTATGATTCAAATTCGGCGATTTCCGACTCTATCTTGGCGGCTACGACAAGTATTTCGGCGTTTTCGTCTTTTACCGCTTCGCGCACCCGTTCGACGTAGGCGTTTCCGCTCACGGCGCTGGCCTCGTCGACGTTGCATACATACATTACCGGCTTGTTGGTGAGCAGGAAGAGGTCGTGGGCGATGCGTTGCTCGTCTTTACTCTCGAAGGTTACCGTGCGGGCGGCTTTTCCCTGTTCAAGGGCCTCTTTGTAGCGGCTCAGCACGTCGTAGGCCAGTTTGGCGTTCTTGTCGCCGCCGGTCTGGGCCTGCTTCTGTACGCGGCTGATGCGGCTCTCGATGGTTTCGAGGTCTTTGAGTTGCAGTTCGTAGTCGATGATTTCCTTGTCTCTCACGGGGTCGACCGAGCCGTCGACGTGGGTGATGTTGTCGTCGTCGAAGCAGCGGAGCACGTGCAGTATGGCGTCGGTTTCACGTATGTTGGCGAGGAATTTGTTGCCGAGCCCTTCGCCCTGACTGGCGCCTTTGACCAGACCGGCGATGTCGACGATTTCGACCGTCGTGGGGACGATGCGTTGCGGGTGTACCAACTCGGCCAGCTTGTTGAGCCGGTTATCGGGTACAGTGATTACGCCCACGTTGGGCTCGATGGTGCAGAAGGGAAAGTTTGCCGATTGCGCCTTGGCGTTGGACAAACAGTTGAAAAGGGTCGATTTGCCCACGTTGGGCAGACCCACTATGCCGCATTGTAATGCCATTCTGTTTCTGATTTTTTGTTTTCTGCCCGCAAAAGTACAAAAAAACAGCAAACTATCCTATTCTCTCGCTCTTTCCGCTCTTCAAATCTTTTCATGCAGATGAGGCTCGTTCCGGTTGTTACAGGCTGCTTTGTCACGCGGGCAGGCCTTAACGCAAAGGTATCTAAGCCGCTTGTTGCGGCATGCGTCGGTGCGTGCTTGTATTTATTTGATTTGCCGTTGCTCATTTTCTTGGCCGAAAATGGTGTGTCGTACCATAAATCTTTGTATTTTAGCTTATCAGTATCAGGTCGTGGCCATAGCAAAGTTATTTCCTCGTTGAGGATTTAATGATAGTATAGCTATATTTTTGACTTTTAGCAAGCTAAAATTGTTATACCGTAGAGTTCACAACAGAGAAAAAATCTTTCTCCACTCGTGAGGTGTGTTTCGGACACATCGTCGGAGACAAACAGTAAGGATAGTAACGTATGGAAGATTTGGAGTATGTAGAAGAAAAATCGCGTCGAGTGGCCGAGCCGCTGCTGCACGCCATCAAGGAGTTTCTGAAAAATCTCGGTCTGAGTGCCGAGAGTGTGGAGCGCTGGGAGAGCCTTATTTACCTCTTTCTCATCGTGCTTTTTTCCATTTTGGCGGCTTGGTTGCTGCGTATGTTGCTGCACCGCATATTCCTTCACTGGGCCGGTCGTTCGGGGAATGGAGTGCTGAAAACATTGATAAAGCGCCGTCTCTTTTCGAGTGTGGCCTATATCTTCCCACCGCTCATTGTCATTGCGTTTTTGCCGTGGGTCTATCAGGACGCTCCTCATCTTATCGACTGGATAGGCCGCCTGTGTGGGATAGCTTTCATTGTGGCATTATGCCTCTACCTCAACCGTCTAGCCGACACCGTGTGGCATCTACTCTCGCAGCGTGACGAGTGGCGTGACCGTCCGCTCAAAGGGCTTGTGCAACTTTTCAAAGGGGTGCTTCTGGGAGTATCGGCTATTCTGGCCGTGGCTATCTTTGCCGGTGTTTCGCCCCTGAAACTGGTTAC
>CAJLYN010000236.1 GCA_905210875.1 uncultured Bacteroides sp.
TCAATATCTTTGCGGTTTTCGTCGCAGAGTATGATTTCTTTGATGCCGGCACGTTTGGCAGCCAGTATCTTTTCCTTGATACCGCCCACGGGCAGTACCCGGCCCCGCAGGGTGATTTCGCCCGTCATGGCCAGATGGGCACGCACCTTGCGCTGGGTAAACGATGAGGCGATGGAGGTAACCATGGTGATGCCGGCCGACGGACCGTCCTTGGGAATGGCTCCTTCGGGAACGTGTATGTGCAGATTCCAATGGTCAAATACTTGACTATCTATTCCAAGTTCGTCGGCGTGGGCCTTGACATATTGCAGGGCGATAATGGCCGACTCTTTCATGACATCGCCCAAGTTTCCCGTGAGGGTGAGTTTCTCGCCTTTGCTGCGGCTGAGGCTTGACTCGATGTAGAGAATTTCTCCACCTACGGCCGTCCAGGCCAGGCCCGTAACCACACCGGCGTAGTCGTTCCCTTCGTAGCGGTCTCTCGTATACTCTTTCATACCGAGATATTCGGACAGGCTGTCGACCTGCAACTCGTGTTCCCACGTTTGCCCTTCGGCTTTTTTGCGGGCCACCTTGCGCATGATTTTGGCAATCTTCTTGTCGAGCTCGCGCACGCCCGATTCGCGGGTGTAGGAGTCGATGATGGCGGCCATCGTCTTCTTGGGAATATCGAGGTCGTCTTTGCTCAACCCGTGCTCTTCGAGCTGTTTGGGTACAAGGTGGCGACGGCCTATCTCAATTTTCTCTTCCAGTATGTAACCCGACACTTCAATGAGCTCCATGCGGTCGAGCAGGGGGCGCGATATGGTGTTGAGGTTGTTGGCCGTGGCGATGAACAAAACTTTCGACAAGTCGTAGTCGATGTCGAGATAGTTGTCGTGGAAAGCGTTGTTCTGTTCCGGGTCGAGCACTTCAAGCAGTGCCGAGGCAGGGTCGCCTTTGAAGTCGTTGCCTATTTTGTCGATTTCATCGAGCACGAATACCGGATTTGAAGATCCGGCTTTCTGCAAGCCTTGAATGATACGGCCAGGCATGGCGCCGATGTAGGTACGGCGGTGTCCGCGTATCTCGGCTTCGTCGTGCAGACCACCCAGCGAAACCCGTACGTACTTGCGGTTCAAGGCAGCGGCAATCGACTTGCCCAATGAGGTTTTTCCCACTCCCGGAGGACCGTAGAGACAGATTATGGGGGCCTTCATGTCGCCACGCAGTTTCAACACGGCGAGATGTTCGATAATACGTTCCTTGACTTTTTCGAGACCGTAGTGGTCTTTATCGAGTTGTCGCTGAGCGTTTTTCAAGTTGAAGTTGTCGGTCGTGTATTCGCCCCACGGCAGGTCGGTGAGCGTTTCGAGGTAGTTGTACTGTACCGAGAAGTCGGGCGACTGCGGATAGAGACGTTCCAGTCGTCGCAACTCCTTGTCGAAGACCTCCTGCACCTCTTTGCTCCATTTCTTCTTGGCGGCCTTTTGCGAAAGCTCTTCGATGTCCTGCTCCTGAGCGTTGCCTCCCAGTTCGTCCTGTATGGTCTTTATCTGCTGTTGCAGGAAATGCTCCCGTTGCTGTTGGTTGATGTCGGCACGGGTTTTCGACTGGATGTCGGCCTTGATTTCAAGTAGTTGTGCCTCCTTGCGCAGGGCGGCATAAAGTGCAAAAGCCCGATCTTTTATCGTGTGAATGTCGAGGAATTCCTGTTTCTGCTGGGGGTTAAACGGTACGTTGGTACATAGGAAATTGACCAGGTAGAGCATGTTCCCCATGTTGCGAAGGGCAAAAATCAGTTCGCGAGGCGGCTCGGCCATCGATTTCAGCACTTCGAGCGTCGTGTCTTTCAGCGCGTCGAGCAGTGCCTCAAACTCCTTGTCGTTCTCTTGCGGGAGAACTTCGGGTTGGAGGGTGATGTTACCTGTAATATATGGTGCAAACGAGGTAATCTCGTCGAGGTGGAAACGCTGTTTCCCTTGCAGTATGACAGTTGTGTTACCGTCTGGCATCTCCAATACCTTCACGATTTCGCCCAGCGACCCCATGGTGTAGAGGTCGTCGATGTCGTCGGGGTCGTCTTTATACATGTCTTTCTGGCATACCACGCCGATCAGTTGTTTTTTCTTGACGGCTTCGCGCACCAGTTGCAGCGACTTGGCCCTTCCCACGGTGATGGGTAGGGTTACGCCGGGAAACAGAACCATGTTGCGCAGCGGCAGAATAGGCAGTTTTTTCTCGTCGAGACCCGGACATTCGATATCGGGCGAGCCATCGATTTCGGCAAAGATGGTGCCAAAGCTGGCGTTCTCGTCGGTATCAAAGAAGAGGTTATTATCAGATGAAAGCATAATTTTTCGTATTTGTCATTTTGTCATATTTCCTCTTATGCAGCATGCGGTTGCATAAGACTGGCTCTTACGTTTTTTATATAGCAATTGACGTGCCAAAGTTAATGATTCTTTATCGTCTATGGATATTATTATAGATTTTTGTTTATTTGCCGGTTCAAAACTTTACAGGAGATGAGCAATCCCTATTTTCGTTTCAAGCAGTTTACCGTGTGGCACGACCGTTGTGCCATGAAAGTGGGCACCGATGGCGTGCTGATAGGTGCGTGGTGCGATGTTGCCGGCTGTCGCCGTATTCTCGATGTGGGTTGTGGTACCGGACTGATTGCTTTGATGGCAGCCCAGCGCACTACCCCCGAAGTGCTGGTCGATGGGGTGGAGATTGATGCCGAGGCGGCGGCACAGGCTGCCGACAACGTGGCCCGCTCGCCATGGAGCGAGCGGATACATATCTGTTGTGGCGATTTCGTTGATTATGCCGCTGCGTCTCAATCTCCTCGTTACAATCTTGTTGTCTCCAACCCTCCTTATTTTGAACATTCCCTTCTCCCCGACGATGAGGCACGGCTCACGGCACGGCATACGGCTCGCCTCACCTATGCCTCGCTGTTGCAGGGTGCTGCTTCGCTTTTGCTCCCGGGTGGGCATGTCTCGCTTATCTTTCCGGCCGGAATATACGATGCGGTCGATGCCGAAGCGCGTCGTTTCGGATTTTTTCCCCGCCGGGTGGCTTGGGTGAGCGGCCGTGAGGGAACGGCTCCCAAGCGGGTGTTGGCCGAGTGGGGGCGTGAGCCTGTCGCGGCGGTTGACGAGCAGCACTTTTCCATCGAGACGGCACCTTTGCAGTGGACGTCCGAATATAAGGCACTCACCCGCGACTTCTATTTGCAGTTGTAGACTGAGGGCCAAAGAGAGCGGGGGACCA
>CAJLYN010000237.1 GCA_905210875.1 uncultured Bacteroides sp.
ATAGCCAAATGCAGCAAACAGAACAAGAAAAAGATCAGATAAAAAATCAAAAAGCAAATGAGCAAAGTGAATTAGACACAATTAATTATGAGCTAATAAATATACAAAATGAAATTTCAGAATTACAAAGTAAAATAGACGAACTAAATGAATCAATAGAAAAGAAACAAAATGAATACACCTAAACGACTACCACTGACCTGCCCGAGTTGCGAAACGCCGCTAAAAGTGAGCGAGCTGTTCTGCCACACCTGCGGCACCAAAGTGTGTGGTGAATATGACCTGCCCCCGCTGGCCCGACTCAGTGAGAAAGAACAACAGTTTGCCATCGACTTTATCAAGTCGAGCGGCAGCATCAAAGAGATGGCCCGCTCCATGGGATTGAGCTATCCCACCGTGCGCAATATTCTCGACGAACTCATCGAGAAGCTTCAACATCTCTCACCGTCGAATCCCTAAAACCAATCTGCCATGAATACACACACAAAACCGTCCCGCCCCGCCTTTCTCACCAACCCCTTCTACACCATAGCCGGATGGAAAGCCTTGGCGTGGGGATTGCTGGGCATGGCCGTAGCAACTGCCGGGTCGATGGCCGCACATCTGCACTATCACGGACTCATGCACTACGGCTCCGCCCCTAACGACGCATGGTGGTGCTACACAGCCGAGCATCTCGTCGTGTGGCTTGTACCGGCAGCCATATTCTATGTAGCGGGCCTGCTGCTGTCGCCATCGCGCATACGACTCATCGACGTGCTCGGCACAACGGCTTTTGCCCAGATACCTTTTGCCGTCATGAACCTCTTCTATCTGCCAGAGCAGGTACAAACTTTCATCGCTCTTACCCCCGAAGAACTTGCCGGGAAAATTTCACAGGAGAGTTACTGGCTACCCATTGTCGGATGGCTGACGCCGTCACTGCTGTTTCTCGCTGTGGTCCTGTGTTGGCTGGCCGTTGCCCTGAAAACCTCTTGCAACCTGCGCGGGTGGAGGCTTCTACTGGGTTATGCCGCCGGCATTATAGGCGGCGACATGGCTTGCCGCCTCATCATTTCTCTAATGTATAAATAAACCTAAAAAACCAACAAAAACACCAAAAGTTTTTCATGTTAACCAAGAAAGAGATATTTTTGCCGCAAACCAAAAACAACAATTATGAAAAAAATTCTACTCTCGATGTTTGCGGCACTAGGCCTATCGACTGCCGTATATGCCACAAACGTAAACGTAACGGTAAACAAAAGCGACTACGCGGAGGAGCCCCAAATATCGGGTTTTTCCATCAATGACGCAAATGATATACTGACAGGCGACGCCGCACTGGAATATGGCGTACATGGTACAGGTATATGGTCAATCACCTTTTATGTCAAGGAGGGTACCACCCCCGAAGCACTCGATGCATCGGTAACCTCCGACAGTTTTACATTCACCCCCGAAGAGCTCACGGTTACCTATTACGGCACGGCTATCACCGGCGGCTCCATGACAGCCCCCATCTCGGAAGGCAATGTACTTTTTATCGTCGGTGATATGCAAATATATGTATACTATGAAGAGGAACAAAGCGCAAATATCCCTTCGGTAAACAACCACGGCTATCAGATTCCCAACTCCGACTTCGAAAACTGGGTCTCGGACAAGGAACCCGGTAATGGCTGGAACTCTTTTGCCTCGGCTACGGGCGATTATGCCCCATCCGCATCCATGTCGCCCGCCCCTGTCAAAGTTGAAGGTCGCAACGGAGGTTCGGCTGTAAGACTTAACTCGAAGGATTTATGGCTCGCCAAAGCCAACGGAAACCTCACCACCGGCACCATCAACATGGGCAACATGACCCCCACCGACACCACCAACCACAACTACACCGATCTTGATAACGAGGGACACTATCTTCTCTTTGCCGGCCAGCCTGACTCGGTATGTCTCTATGCCAAATTCATCTCGGGTGGTAGCGAAAATGGCCGCGGACGGTTTATCCTCCATGACAAATACGAATATCACGACCCCGAACTGAGCGGCGACAACAACCACAAAATAGCCGAGGCGGCCGTCCTGATACCGGAAGCCAGCGAATGGACCCGCTTCTGCGCACCTTTCACCTACACGGGTCTTACCGCAGCCGAAGGCGAACAATATATGCTGGCCTCCATTACCACCAACCCCGTGGCCGGAGGTTCCGACAAAGACACCCTCTTCATCGACGACATCGCCATGATTTACAACTCCAAACTGAACTCCATCACCATTGCCGATGTTGCCTTGGAGGGATTTGACAAAGAGACATACTCCTACACCGTAAACGGTGATGTACCGCAGACCGCCGATGTAGTTGCCGTCTCCGACGGTAAAGGTGCCCAGGTTTCGACCGAGATTACCGACAATGTTCTTACCATTACCGTAAAAGGCAACGATATTGCCGTCAATCCCGAGAATGTCCACACCTACACCGTTACGTTCGACAACAGTTCGGCCATCGACGCCGCTACAAGCGAGAACATCGCCATAAGCTATGCCAACGGATTCCTCACCATCAAGGGTGCCGCAGGAGAACAGGCCGAAGTCTACACCCTGACCGGCCAACTGATAGCCCGGTTTACAGTGGGCAACACCCCGGCTCAGATATCACTTCGCAGCGGTGCCGCCTACATCGTAAAAGCCGGCAATACCCGTCAAATAGTCATCGCCCAATAAGCCCTATCGGCTCATTCCCCTAAACGACATCGGGCGGAGAACCTCCCACAAAGGTTCCCCGCCCGACTTTTTCCTGTCAGAGCCCAATTATCGATGCCTCCCGTCCCGGGGCTTACAGGGTATCGATTCCGTCCCTGAATGTGGGGTATTTCAACTTGGGCAACAAATCTTTTTTCATACGGGAGGTATCGCCATAATACGAAACACGTCCGATGGTAACAAAGTCTTGTGTGAGCGGCGCACGACAACCCGTCACAAGAGAAACCCGTTCGAACACCCACGCCGCCGTGCGTATGAGCCACACCGGCATACGCCATGGCCTGAACGTGTGCCAATGACTGGTAGCCGCATCTAAAAATTCGGCCAATGTCTGCACACCGTCATCACCTATGTGATAAACACCCTCGGCGGCAGGATTTATAACGGCAGCTTTCGTTGCCGCTACAAAATCTTCGGTCGAAATCAGATGGATAAAATTAGGCTTCCGCCAAACTCCCAACAACCCGTAACGGGAAAACCAACGGGCGGCATCTATCATCAAAATACCTCGA
>CAJLYN010000238.1 GCA_905210875.1 uncultured Bacteroides sp.
CGTGTAGCCGAGGTGGCCTCCTATTGTGACATCGGCCAGGCCCAGCTCCTTGGTGGGGCTCAGACGGTACACATATACGACCAGACGGCAAGCCCCTGTTGAGGTGGGCAAGATGAGTTCGTTGAGGTCGACTTTCGTGGTAGCCAGCGATTCGTCTTCCTTGTCTGACGCTGCATGGATACCGGTGGCCAGCACACTCTCTTCGCCGTTTCTGTCGACCCAGGCCAGTTCGAGATAACCGCCACTGGTGCCGTACCGCACGGCCGAGATGGATATTTCGGTGGGACGGAATGTTACCCCCTCGGCCAGGTCAAAATCGAAATAGATGGCTCCGGTCGAAGTGGGATTTTTGTATTCGACGGTGGGGCGGAAGGTGGTAAATGTCTTTCCGAAGGTCGTGCGGGTACTGTATCGGTTTATCTCCGATGCTGTGGCGTATTCGCTTTGGGCAACGATGCCGTTCTTCGATACCGTAGCCTCTTCTCCTTCTTTTCCGCTACTCATGCTCCACGACACGGTAACGTCGGTCGAGAGGCCGCCCGGTACATACGGTTCGCCCGGTTTGCCTACCTCTTCGGCACCTTGGTATTGCGCCTCGGTGATGTCGGCCACCAGGCTGTTGAGGTAGACTTCGAGCATGGTGTAGCCTTCGTCGTTGCGGTTGTTGCGGTCTTCGGCATTTTCGGGGTCCAGACCGTTACTGATTTCCCAGTTATCGGGCATACCGTCGTTGTCGCTGTCGGCCAGCGGCGTTGTGCTTTTCAGTTCGGGCCAGGGCGACCAGTCACTGCCGGCATCGGCCGGCATGAGATCTTCGAGCTTGTCGATGATGCCGCCCTTGTTGGCCGATGCACCCTTATAGGTAGTTGTCCCGGTGCGGCACTCGGTGGCGAGGCGGCTGTCGATGGCATCACGACGGTGGGAGCAGCCGGCATAGTTGATGACAGGCAGGAAACACCCTTCGGCCGTGTGCTGGTGCAGCAGTGGTGTCTCACCCTGTTCCGTCTCTGATTTCAGGTCGGTTTTTGAGGGTTTCCCGCCGATGAGCGAGGAGGTGTTGATGACGACACCGTCCCAGTTGTTGTCGTTAATGCCGGTATAGGTCGGGTTGTAATTTCCTTCGATGAAGAATTTTCCCCAGATGGCAGTGGTCCCGTCGGCGCTGGTGGCGTCGTCGATGCTGATGAATCGGTTTTTTGAACTGGTCGTTGAGGCCGGTCCCGGTTTGTAATAGTTGTTTATCATATTGATGGTCATGCCTTCACCGCCGTAGCAGCCGTTGCCGCTCCAATTGTAGATGACGTTGTTGCGCATGTCGGTCATGTGGTCGGAGGGGGAGCCGAGGTTACCCGTGCCGAAGCGCGGGGTGCGGCTGTCGTGGTGTATGAGCAGATTGTGCAGGTAGGAGCCTCCTATACCGCCCCAGATGGCACCGTAGCCGTGCGCCCCTTTGGAGTGCAGGCTCATGCGCAGACTCTCGGAGATGATGCACCACTGCATCGTGAAGTTGTAGTTGGCATAGAACGAGGCACACTCGTCGGTACACCAGGAGATGGAGCAGTGGTCGATGATGACGTTGTTGCAGAAACGTCCGCCGAAGGCGTCGGCTCCGTCGGCCTCCTCGGGCGAGAGTGACCAGTCGCCCATGCGGAAACGCATATATCTGACGATGACATTGCTGCCCGATACCGATACCGGATAGCCGGCCACACAGATTCCGTCGCCCGGCGCGCTTTGTCCGGCGATGGTCAGGTTGCTGCCCGAGATGTTCAGGCTGCTGTTGAGTTGTATCGTACCCGATACCTTGAAAAGAATGGTAACTTTGGAGAGGCGGGTTACCCCGTATCGCAAGGTGCCCGGCGTGTCGGTATCTTCGAGCGAGGTTACATAGTAGACCGAGCCTCCGCGTCCGCCCGAGGCATAGCGTCCGTAGCCGTCGGCTCCCGGGAAGGCGGGAACTTGTGCTTGGAGAGTGGCTGTCCATAGGAGAGACAGGCACAAGAAGAAGTACAGTTTTTTCATGTTCATGGCATTTGTGTTTGTAAGATAGATTCCTGTCGGGGTGTTGTCGCAGGCCGTGCAGCGGCTGTGAAACAAGACGACAGGGCTAATGTCCGACAAAAACAGATGCCGTTCTTGCAGAAATTGGTTTATTGCTTGTACAAATTATTCAAAGGGGGGCGTTGCTTCCCGATAGGGTGTAATCTGACCACCGTTCAACCGTTTTTTCCACCTTTGTATTCCGTGGGAGACTGTCCGGTGCGTTCCTTGAACACTCGGCTGAAATATTGGGGCGAGGAGAATCCGCAGCGATAGGCAATTTCCGAGACACGCCATTCGCCCTCGCGCAGGTATTCGATGGCTTTCCTGATGCGTATCTCCTGCACGAGCTCGATGGGCGAACTTCCTGTGAGTGATTTGATTTTCCGGTAAAAGACCGTGCGGCTTATGTGTTGGGTATCGGCCAGGTCTTCGATTTTGAAGTCGCTGTTCTGTATGTTGTTCTCTATCTCCTGAATGATTTTCCGCAGGAATGCGTCGTCGAAGCGGGTGAGCTGTCGGGACAAGGGGTTTGCTGTTGTCTCTTCGGTTTTTTCCTTGCCCGTTTTCTCCGGAATATCTTCCCGGTTCAGGTACCATGACTTCAATTCCCGCCTTTTCTGCAAAAGGTTACGCACGCGGGCTTTCAGGTAGGCGGGGCTGAAAGGCTTGGTCAGGTAGTCGTCGGCACCGTACTCCAATCCTTTGATGCGGTCTTCGACCGACGACTTGGCCGATAGCAGAATGAAGAGCGTATGGGAGGTGTCGGTGTCTTGCCTTACGGCATTGAGAAATTCGATGCCGTCCATCTCCGGCATCATGATGTCGCTGATGATGAGGCCCGGCTGCATCGTGCGTGTCTTTTCGAGCCCCTCTTTTCCGTTGGCGGCAGTTACGACGTTGTAGTCGTCTTGCAGAATGTATTTGATGAAGTGGCGCAGTTCGTCGTTGTCTTCTACGACAAGAATCGATTCGTCGCCGGCATCGGTCGGGGTGGCGTTCTCGTCTGCTGCCGGGTGTACGGTCTCTTTGTCGGCAACAATGTCGGTGAGCCGGCCGGGAGGATAGGACGACTCGGCTGTCGGCAGGGCGACGCTGAATGTGCTGCCCTCTCCCGGTGTGCTTTCGACCCTGACGGTTCCGTGCATGAGCTGTACAAACTCCTGTACCAGCGACAGCCCGATACCGGTGGAGAGTGTGTCGGG
>CAJLYN010000239.1 GCA_905210875.1 uncultured Bacteroides sp.
TAAAGTGGCACGCGAGCTGGGTTCAGAACGTCGTGAGACAGTTCGGTCTCTATCTGTTGTGGGCGCAGGAAATTTGAGAGGATCTGACACTAGTACGAGAGGACCGTGTTGGACCGACCGCTGGTCAATCTGTTGTTTCGCCAGGAGCATGGCAGAGTAGCTAAGTCGGGCAAGGATAAGCGCTGAAAGCATCTAAGCGCGAAGCCAGCCTCGAGATAAGATTTCCATAGAGGGACGTCGAAGACGACGACGTAGATAGGTTGCAGATGTAAAGCCAGCAATGACAAAGTCGAGCAATACTAATAACCCGAGAACTTCCGCGGAAGAAGAGCGGACTACATAACCTCAACTCGTTTCATCCCAAGTCAATCACAAGCGAAGGCAGACGCTTCGGAAGGAAGCCGAAAGCCAAGAGCGAAAAAGTATTAAGGTGGTTATAGCATCAGGGCTCCACCTCTACCCATACCGAACAGAGAAGTTAAACCTGATCACGCCGATGGTACTGCGCAAGCGGGAGAGTAGGTAGCCGCCCCCTCAGCGCCGGAGACAGAAAGTCCCCGGCGCTTTTTTTATACCCAAACCCACACCTCACCACACAATACCAACACCCATTATTACACAACCGTACCTCGCATCAACACTTCTCCATACCCCGCACCATCACTCTTACCCTTTCCACCCCAAGCCGGCAACCCACCCCAAGCACCCAAAGGGCCAGCCAAGACAGTCTAAGCTAATCCGAAGCAAGTTAGCCTGCAAAAAACGGTAAGGAAATGTGAAACTTCTTCTCTCTTCTGCTCGTCTAATGCAAAAATCACATTAAAAGAGAGAATCATGAAAATATGGAAATTTTGTCTGTTTTCATTCTTATGTCTGTGTGCATGCCGTCTGTCGGCTCAGACGACGGAGGTGTTGGAAATGGCGCCGCTTACGGCTGAGCAGAAGGTGGCCGACTTTGAATACCTCTACGGGGTGCTACGCGACAACTACCCTTTCTTCGGGGTGGCTGAGCGTAAATACGGCATCGACTGGCTGGCTCGGCACGACGAGTATGTCGAGCGGTTGAAGTCCACGACCGACAACAAGAGCTATATCTCGGCGCTGAATCGCATTATCAAGGAACTTCGTGACGGTCATCTTGACTTGTTCCCGACGGCCCTGCCGGAGTTTTTTGAAGAGGCGTATGCCTCGAACCGCGGATATAAAAGATGGGTCAAGATGATACGGCGCAGCGAAGGCCGTGCTGCCTATTGGAGTTGTATGTTCTCGAATAAACCGATTGTGAATAGCGGTGAGGGTTCCCGACAGGTTGTTTCGTATTACCGCGATACGATGCTGTGTGACGGTCGGGTGGCCTACATGCGCATCGGGGCGCTCGACATGGCTTCGCTGGCGGTAGACGGGGAGAAGATAGACCGTTTCCTGTCGTCGATTGCCGATGTCCGCTATCTGGTTATCGACATACAGGGCAATGGGGGCGGCGATACGCGTTACTGGTCGGAGCATATTGTGCCGCGTCTTATCGACGAACCGTTGGAATTCTCCACAGTCGTGCTTTCCAAAAAGGGGGCGTTGAACAAATATTTCAAGCCCCATTATTTCGGCCGGAAGGCTCGTCGCTTGGAATGTCAGCCCGAAGGTGGCTCGTTGCCCGACGAACTGTTGGACGGCTCTTATTACGTCCATGAGACACACCTGAAAGTCAAGCCCGAGAATCCGGTGGCGTTCGAGGGTGAAATTTTGTTGCTGGTCGATGGCGGTGTCTTCTCTTCGTCGGGGATATGGGCCGACTTCTGCAAGCGTACCGGCTGGGCAATCCTTGTGGGCCGGACCACGGCCACGCAAGGAATGGGCTCCGACCCGGGTATCGTCTGCCTGCCCGAGAGCGGTATTCTTGTGCGTTATCCCATTGATAGCGGTATCAATGCCGACGGCACATTCAACGGAGAGACAGGTATTCGTCCCGATGTGAGAATCCCCGGGAAGAACAGGACGGAACGGTTGCAAAACCTGCTCGAATATCTGTCGGACCGATGGTGAACGCCGCGTCGTTCGGTTGCCACTCCGGGCACAGCCCGAGACTTGGCGCGGAGAGAAAACCCGGTTTACGTTTGTGGGGGGAATGGAGAATAAATTTTATCGTTACGAAACTTTTTGCATATTTGCTTCGTCTAATATCTATAAAACATACAACAATGAAAAATAAAATTTTGCTGACCGCAGCCTTATTGCTTGCCTTACCGAGTATCGTCCTGGCCGATGACGTTTTTTGGGACGAAATAGCCTCGAACATTATACCTCTGACGGCGATAGTTTCGGTTCTTGTGGTACCCTTTGTGGTGGTGTTGGCCATCTTGATTGCCATCTTGATATACAATTACCGCAAATCCCAAATGCGTGCGCGCATTATCGAGAAGTCGTTGGAGAACGGCCGTGATTTGCCCGACGGTTTTTGGTCTCCCAAGAAAAAGCGTAAACCGCTCAAAGATGAGACTACCTACCTGGGCATAGGGCTTGGATTCCTGTTCATGGGCTGTGTATCGGACAAATTTATGTTTACCGGCGTGGCCATCATATTTCTGGTCATGAGCGTGGGAGGCTTCCTGGTCTATGCCTTGCAACGTCTGGGAAAAAAGGGTGACAAAGACGACTCGGCCGATGAAGAACAGTAGCGAAGAGGCGGCTTGGATAGCCCGATGTGTCCTTTGGGACGACCGTCGGGCTTTTGCCCATCTGGTCGAGAAGTATCAGGTGAGGCTCCGTCGTTTTCTGTTGCATCTCACCGGCGGTGATTCCTATCTGGCCGACGACCTGGCGCAAGACACGTTTGTGCGGGCCTACGAGCGGATAAGAAGTTACAAGGGGCTGTCGTCGTTCTCGACCTGGCTCTTCCGCATTGCCTGCAATCTTTTCTACGATTACAGCCGCCGTATGGAGAAGTTCGACAGTATCAATACCGAAGAGGTGGCCGCCTTGAGTGTGAGGCCGTCGCCGGTTGCCGAGAAGATAGATGTGGCGCGAGCATTGGGCACGCTGCGTCCCGAAGAGCGCATGGCGCTGTCGCTTTTCTATCTCGAAGATATGCCCATTGCCAAAATCGCTTCGGTGATGGAACGCACCGAGGGCAGCGTGAAGACGTTATTGTTCAGAGGAAAACAACATTTAAGCGAATATTTCAAACAAGACCGATATGAAAGAGATGAATGATGAGACTTTACGGTCGCTTTTCAACGAAAGC
>CAJLYN010000240.1 GCA_905210875.1 uncultured Bacteroides sp.
CGTGGTTGGGATCTACTTTCAGAATCTTGTTACACCGTTCGATGGGATTGGTAAATTTGAATGTGCCTTTTTGATCATCGGGTAAGGCGAGATATTTGTTGTATTCAGCCATATACTCGAAGTTGGCCATATAGGTGTAGGCTTCGATAAGGTCTTTTTTCAAGCGGTTGGCAACGGCTTCAGTAGGCGGAGTCTCGGTGTTGTTCAAGTCTTGGAGAATGACTTCTATGGCTTTTTCATAGAACGGAATAGCGATACCCGTTTTTCTTTCGGGGTCGAGAAGGGCGGTCGAGGAGGCTCTCCACAAGTGTCCGCGGTAATCTTCGGGAGCTTTTTCTACGACAATGGCAAAGCAGCTGTCGGCTTTTTCGGCGGCAATTCTTGTAGTGGTAGTATCATTGGCCTGATAGGCTCTTGCAGCAGCCATGTAGTAGTAGCGACCGGCAATGAAGTAATCTTGTGTTTTGTCTTGCTCGACGGCAGCAAGTTGTTTTACATAGAGGTCTTGTACCTCGGCACGGCGCATGTAATTGCCAGCTTTTTGCAGACCGGTCATCAGTTCCTTGTAGAGTTCAAGACGAGTGGGGTCTATCTCTACGGCTTTTTCAAGAGCTTCAATGGCTTTGTCGTGTTGGCCTAGTGCGAGCAACAACTTGCCATATTGTACATAGTCGCGGCTGTTGAAGGTAGCATTGGGAGTAGAGAAGAGGTCTTCTGCGGCTTTGATGGCCGACACATAATCTTTCAACTCATAGGTATTGTACATGACCAGACGTTTCAGCATGATGTTGTCGGGGAAGGTTTCCAGCAACTCTTCGCTGAGAGCCAGTGATTTTTCGTACTGTTTGTCGTAGTAGAGCAGGGCTGCGTAGCGAGGACGGTCGGTCTGGAACGCGGTAGGATTCTGCATGTAGGTCTCGTAGGCTTGAACAGCTTCGTTGAATTTGTCGGCGCGGTAGTACGACTCCGCAAGCTCACGTTGAGCGATGGCCGAGTTGGGTCGCATTTGGAGCAGGCGCAATACGTTGTCGATGGCGATGTCGGGATTGATGCGGAAGTAGATGCCGGCAAACTTGATGTAGGCCTCAACGCAGGTGGTATCGTACCATTGGAAAGCGAGCTCGTAGTTTTTGCAAGCTTCACCCCACTCTTCTTTCTGAGCTTCAATGTCGCCAAGGAACACATAGTAGGGGGCGTAATCGGCCAGCAGTTTTTCGTAGAAACGGTTTACGGCTTCTTGGTAGGGAAGATTGTTGTCGTAGTAGGCTTCAACATAGGCAAGAGCTACGGCAGGATCTTTCTTGGCTCCTTTGATTTTGAGGGCAGCTTTCAACTCTTTTTCACCGGCTTTGATGGCAGCCTTTACCGATTTCTCGTCGTTGGCAGCCGGTTTTCCCATGATTACTTTTCCCTTGCCAATGTAGTTGAGCGCAAACTCGGGATCGGCGGCAATACCTTTTTCAAAGTACATCATTGCTGAGTCTTTGCTGGTGGGGAAAGCAATTTCGCCCAAGTAGTAATACGACTCGGCTTGCTTGGTCTCGCTGTCGTTTAATGTACGTTCGAGAATGATTTTGGCTCGGTCGGGTTGTCCCGATTTGTAATACTCGATACCGTCGGCATAGTTTTGAGCTATGGCTGGCGTTACTACGGCACCCAGAGTGAGGAGTGCCGAAACTAACAATGTTTTGGTTCTTTGCATAGTAAAATACTTGTGTTTTTATTTTGTTATAAGTTCTCTCGTACATTTACGACACGCAACGGCTGTTTGGCCGGCAGGATTCCCGATTTGAGAATGATGCGCTGGCCTTTGTCGGAACTGACAAAGGAGGTGAACCCGTAGGGAAGGCTGTTGCGGTTGGATGTGCATATCATGTATATTTCCCGGCTTAGCGGGTAAAGTTCCATGGCCAAATAGGCCTGAAAGGGCTGATAGCTGTTGCCGTTGAAAGCGATGGGGTCGTTGCTGACAAGCATGACTTGAATGAGGTCGTTGAACGACAAGTTGGTGGTATCGTTGTCGTTGCCTATCCAGTTGGACCCGATAACGCCGATGGCATTGGGAACTTTGGCTACGTAATCGATGACGCCTTCGTTGGTGTGTGTGGCTTTGATGTTTCCTTTCAGTTCGGCTCCGTTATTGACTTTCTCGATGACGTAGCGTACGGTGCTTGAGTTGGTGTTGTCAAAAACCACTTCGATGTCTCCCATCTTGGATTTGGGGTTAAGTTGGTTCCATCGGGTTGTCTTGCCGGTGAAGATGTCGCGCAACTGTTGCATGGTAATCAGTGAGTCGGGGTTGCTGCGATGGCAGATAAGGGCTACCCCATCGATGGCGACTTTTGATATTTTAGGATATAGGTTGTTCGACTGTAAGGCATTGATTTCTTCTTCGCTCAACGAGCGGGTGGCAACGATAAGTTTTACGCTGTCTTCGAAGAGTTGGTTGAAAGCCTCTACTTCACTGGTGTAGATGGGTATGATGTTGGCTTTGGGGTAGAGACCTTCGAAGACCTCTATCTCTTCTTCAATGATAGGTTTGAGGGTCTCGTCGACGCAAATGGAGATAACGCCCGAGGTGGTCGTGTTTTTGATAGTGCTTTCTTCCCTCTGTTTGTTGCGGTTGCAACTGATGAGTGCAACGAGGCAGCAAAGAAAAAGTATGATTTTCTTTCTCATGGCTATTACCCTTTTATAAACCGGTATCCTCGGAAAATGGCGTAGGCGGCAAATACGGCGGCAAACGTGTACCGTACGGCCGGATTTTCAAGGGAATTCTCGAAAAATGGTGTGAAAGCCAGCATATAGGCCATGGCAAGGTATATGACCAGCATAATGATGCCAAAGAGGTATCCGATGCGGCTTTTTCGCGGTCGGTCTTTTCCTTGTGTTGCTTTTTGCGAGTCGAGGTCTTCGTTCATTTTCCAGGTTTGAGGTTTTGTCTATGTTTTAAATTTACCCTTTTTAAGGCAAGTTAGGTATTTTAGAGGCCTCAAAGATAGGGAAATAATTTTGCATGAAAAATATTTTCGATGTTACTTATGTTTAAGATTTTGACCTTATAATAAAAAAAAGGTTTTATTTCTGCCTCACGAGATATATTTTGACGGCTTTTTTGCCTTTTGGAAATAAAAAAGCCCTGCCGGATGGCAGGGCTTTGGTTCATGGAGTGTGTGAATTATTGCAAAGTGAAGTTCACGGGAACGTTGTAGTAAACGGCTACGGCTACAAC
>CAJLYN010000241.1 GCA_905210875.1 uncultured Bacteroides sp.
CCTCCGGGCCGAACACATTGCCGAGGCCATCAACTACCGCAACCTCGACCGCGAAAACTGGGCGGGATAATCTCGTCGATCCCCATCGACGCAACCGGGCTTTATAACGTTTCGAAATATTTTTAGGGATTAAAATTTATTATTTTACAAGAAATTTCATATTTTTGAGGAGAGTGTACTACCCGAATACACTCCGACGGAGTAGCCGAAAATCCAATAAAAGAGTAGGAAAAACCTTTTTAACCACAGAATTATGTATTGGTATTTAAGATGCTGGAAATTGGCTTTCTTCCTGAATGGGCGGGCACGTCGCAAAGAGTTTGGTATATTTACACTCATTCATACATTTATTTTTCTTATAATAAAACGTCAGCAATACCTGTACATGTTCACTGAAACAAGTCTTTTATATACGCTTATTGCATGGATATATTTTTTCATATGTATTGCTCCATTTATTTCCGTAGGCACTCGCCGTATGCACGATATCGGGAGAAGCGGGTGGTGGATTCTATTGGTATTTGTTCCCATCATCGGTCTGATATGTCTTCTTGTGCTGTTCTTTCGCGATAGTGAACCCGGAGAGAACCAATGGGGTGAAAATCCGAAAGGCATAGAGGCAGAAGAGGCTGCGTAATCCCAAAAGGGATTTAAAAATGAAAGCGGCGGTGCGACCCTGCAAGGAGAGGGTGCATCGCCGTTTTTGTATCAACGGTTCGCATCAACTGATGAGACTGAAATCGATTTTGCGACGGAAAAGCTTTTCGAGCTGGCGGGAGAGTACACCATTCTCGGGCTTGGCGAGATCGGGGTCGGCATCGAGCACTTCGGTAGCTATCTCACGGGCAAGTTGCAGAATCTGACCGTCCTTGGCAAGGTTGGCGATGCGCAGGTCAAAGGCGATGCCGCTCTGCTGCGTCCCCTCCATGTCGCCGGGGCCGCGCAACTGCAAGTCGGCCTCGGCAATCTCAAAGCCGTCGTTGGTACGGGTCATGATTTCGATGCGCTTGCGGGTATCGTCAGAGAGCTTGTGCGACGTCACCAGCACACAATAAGACTGGTCGGCGCCGCGCCCCACACGACCACGCAACTGGTGCAACTGGGAGAGGCCGAAGCGCTCGGCATTCTCGATGACCATAACCGTGGCGTTGGGCACATTCACCCCCACCTCTATCACCGTGGTGGCCACCATAATCTGAGCCTCGGCCGAGACAAACCGCTGCATCTCGGCCTCTTTCTCGGCCGGTTTCATCTTGCCGTGTACCATGCACACGGTATATTGCGGAAAGACCTCCTTGACCTGACGGAAACCCTCTTCCAAATTTTTCAGGTCGATTTTCTCGCTCTCCTGTATGAGCGGGTAGACGATATAGATCTGGCGTCCCTGTTCGACCTGGCGGCGTATCGACTCATAAAGTTCGGCCCGTCGGTTGTCGTAACGGTGTATTGTCGTGACGGGTTTGCGGCCGGGCGGCAGTTCGTCGATGACCGACACATCGAGGTCGCCATAGACGGTCATGGCCAGGGTGCGGGGAATGGGCGTAGCCGTCATCACAAGAATATGGGGCGGACAAGAGTTCTTGCGCCAGAGGCGGGAGCGCTGTTCGACACCGAAGCGGTGCTGCTCGTCGATGACGACAAAACCCAGATTGTTGAAAACCACCGTATCTTCGAGCAAAGCATGGGTACCGACAAGGATTTTCACCTCGCCCGAGAGCAGTCCGCGGTGTATCTCGTCGCGCTGTTTCTTGCGGGTCGAACCGGTAAGCAACTCGATGCGCACACCGATAGGGGCAAGCAGGCCGCTCAGGGTTTCATAATGCTGAGTGGCCAGAATTTCGGTAGGCGCCATCATGCAGGCCTGGTAACCGTTATCAACGGCCATGAGCATCGACATGAGAGCGACAAGGGTCTTGCCGCTGCCCACATCGCCCTGCAAGAGACGGTTCATCTGCCGGCCACTGCCCACGTCGGCGCGAATCTCTTTAAGCACCCGCTTCTGGGCGCCGGTCAGTTCAAACGGCAGGCACTCACGATAGAAACGGTTGAAACACTCACCGATAACGGTAAAGGGAAACCCGCCCAACCGCCGCATGCGTTGCCTGGTATAGCGCAGAATATTGAGTTGCAGGTAGAAAAGTTCCTCGAATTTGAGCCGGAACTGAGCTTTGCGCAACTGCTCGGGCGTGGCCGGGAAGTGTATGTGGTAAAGCGCATCGCTGAGATACTCAACATGAGAACGGGCAATGACCGAGGCAGGGAGTGTCTCGGGCAGGGAGCGGGGTATGACTTTCCACAAGGTGGAGATGATTTTCTGCACGGCCTTGGAATTGAGGAAGTGCGACTTCATCTTCTCGGTCGTAGTATAGTAGGGCTGCAAACCCGCTGCCCCGTCGATATCGACATCGACGGGATCGATTTCGGGGTGGGCAATATTGAGACGGCTGCCAAAGAGCGTGGGGCGCCCGAAGAGGGTGTACTCCACCCCCGGCTTGTAACGCTCCTGTATGTACTTGATGCCCTTGAACCACACCAACTCTATGGTGCCGGTAGCGTCGGCAAAAAGGGCGGTAAGACGCCGCTTGTGCCCCTCGCCCTGTGCCTCGTAGCGCACAATTTTTCCCCGCAGCTGTATGTAGGGCATCGTGCCGTTGATTTCGCGTATGGTGTAGGTATGCGAGCGGTCGATGTATTTGTAGGGATAATAGTGCAGGAGGTCTTCGTAGGAGTAGATGCACAACTCCTTGTTGAAGAGTTCCGCCCGCTTGGGTCCCACCCCGGGAAGGAACTTGATATCATTCATTGAAAGCTCACTCATCGGCCTGCAAGAGAATTTCGGCCACTGCCAGGTCGCGCGGCGTCGTAATCTTTATGTTGTCGACATCGCCATCGACCAGAGCGACGGCCTGGCCGGCCGCCTCGACGACCGAGGCCTCGTCGGTAAAATCGTCTTGATAAGGGCTGTCATAGGCTCGGAGCAGAAGGTCGGAGCGGAACACCTGTGGGGTCTGCACACTGCGGTAGGCACTGCGCGGCACGGCCACACTGCCGCCTTCGGCATCGACCCGACGCAGCGAATCGACCACCGGAACGGCCGGAACGGCAGCACCATACCGGGCCGCGGCTGCAAAAAGGTCGTTAATGAGACGAGGCGAAACAAAGGGTCGCACCCCGTCGTGTACGGCAATAAGGGAGACCTCGGCCGGCACCGCCTG
>CAJLYN010000242.1 GCA_905210875.1 uncultured Bacteroides sp.
CGCCGGTTAAGTGAAATTTCCAGCCTTGGCGAGTTACCCTCTTTTTCATATCCGCACATGGTAAAGCGCTGCTCTACCGTCGACGTCGTGTGGATAAACGGCCGGAACATGCCCGATTCTCTTTTTGAAGTCGAACATTCAACCGATATGCAGAATTCTTTATTGAAATATAATGATTTACAAGACTTTAATGTAAGAATGGTTATTGTGGCTGATAAGCGGAGGAGAGAGGAGTATTTGCATAAGATAAAATATTCGGCGTTTGATAATATCGCGCGAAGAGTTCATTTCCTCGATTATGAGTCGCTCAATATTCAATATATGCAAGAACTTGCGAAGAAAGACTTTTCATTCAATCTTTGATGTTCACCCTATATTTTTGGCGGGAGAGGCTCGGTAGGGTCTCTCCCGTTTTGTATGCAAAAATTGTAATGAAAGAGGGGCGTATTGATGTCAACTCAGACAATAAAGAAAACCTTTATCGGGCGAGGTCGAGCTTGATGGTGATGCCGATGTCGCTGTTGAGGGTGGGGTAGCTGCTCGACGAAATGAGCGGCGTGGAGATTTGCAGGTCGTAGTAGGCTTGCAGGGTGATGTAACGGCTGAGTTTGTACTCGGCCGAGTATTTCATGTTGATCGACTTGTTGCCGGCCGTGGCCTGGGTGTAGTTCTGCTCGATACGGCGAATGAGGGAGTGGGTCTTGGCAAACGAGAAGTCGCCCCGCAGGTTGAGGTCGTTGCTGTATGTACCTTGTTTCCCTCCCTTGCCCGAGAAGAAGCCGCGCAGTCCGGTAATCTTGTAGCCTACCCCTACGGTAACGTCCTGGGTGATGGCTTCGACCAGTTGCACCGAGGAGATGCTCAGGTTGAGGTTGCGGCTGTTTTTATAGGCGAGGCTGCCCGACAGGTTGTTTTTGAGGGTGAAGTCGATGCCCAGCAGCGGAGAGAAACTCTCTACTATCGTTACCGACGAGATGTCGTAGGGCGACGAGGGGGTGGGAAGCCCCGTCTGTGAGTCTTTGACATAGCCCATGTCGCCTCCCACACCGGCCCAGTTGAGGTAGGACGAGAAACTGGTTACGTTGTAGGTGCATTTGTAGGCGTGGGATATGATGAAGTTCTTGAAATATTTCTGCATCCGTTTCAGCCGCGACAGTCCGTCGTAGGAAACTTTCCAGTTGGGAATGAGCTGGCTCCACGAGGGGAAAGCCGTGAGTTCTATTTCGTTGGCGTCTTGCCCGGTGTAGGCGGCGATGAAAGCCGGTATCATGACGTCGGCCGAGCTGGCGTTTATGCCTCCGTTTATACTGTTGTAGGGTTGCCCGGCCAAGTTGCTTTCGCCTAAGAAGTCGGCGGCCGGATAGAGGGTACGGGCATAGCGGCTTTCCAGACGGTCGGCAACGATTTGCCGGTTTTGCAGGAAGCGGTCGAATGCGTCGGACTGGTATCCGTTGTCGGGCGACAGTTTCTTCATCGAGGTCGGTATGGCCATGTGAGTCATGGTGAAGCTGCCTCCCTGTATGGTGGGTTTGTTGTCGTACATGAAATAGATTTGGTCGTTGTGGCTCTGGCTGCGGGCGATGTTGAGGGTGATTTTAAATCCTCTCAGCGGTTCGAGCACGATGTCGGCCTGCAAGTCGTTGGTGCGATTGTGTATGGCCGGACTGATGAGCGAGGAGTCCTGGGTCATGAGCCAGTTATTGTCGACAGCCTGGTCGATGTAGCCGGTACCCACGGTGGCAAAGGCAAAGCCCAGACCCGGAGACATGGCTCCGTAGGCCGTCGACTGTCCGAAGATGTCGCCTATCGATGGCTCGAACGACGGCAGGGTCATGGCACGGGTGTTGCTGAACTGCACGTTGACGCTACGCAGCATCATGGCAAAGCGGGTGAGATAGAGCCCGGCCTGGTACCACTTGTTTTCTTCGCGTCGTTTCCCCGGCAAGACGGTAACGATGACGCGTTCGTCGGCACGGGTTTCGATGCGTATCGTGTTGGCATCGACGACCTTATATTTGATGGGGTAGGCTTCACCTTTGAGGGTTGCCGATACGACGGGCTTCTTGCTGTCGAGGTTGTGGCGCACGAGAGTCGATGTGTCGGCACGCAGGGTGACGGTGCGCTGGTAGCGGTTGCGCTTCTGCGGGGTGCGACTGTTGTTGCCTCGGTTGTTGAATTTCTGGTTGACCGATTTCAGGAACTTCGACTTGTTGTAGAGGCTCTCGAAATTGAAACGTCCGTTTACCGAGAGGCGACCCTGGTTGCTGATGGAGTTGCCCACCGAGGTGGTGTCGTCGATGGTGGCGCCGCGGTCCCAGTTATAGGTGGCGTTGTAAGACGAGGTGAGGCTTATCCAGTTGAGCGAGGGTATGTTGTTGAGGGGCACGTTGAAGGTGGCGTTGAAACTCTGCTGGTATTCCCACGGGGTGCCGAAGTGGCGCAGGCTGTTCTTTACCGAGTCTTTCCACACCGTATATTCGTCGGCAAAGAGGCGTTTGTTTACGGCTCCAGACGGCTCTTCGATGCGGGCGTTGGTGGCGGTCGACAGGTTCATCGAGAGGCTTTGCAGGAAATTCCACTGTATGGCAAACTGACGGTCCCACAGGAAACTCTTGCTCACCGACACGGGCAGCGTTACATCGCCTTCGTCGATGCTGCGTAGCTGCTGCTCGTAGTAGTAACGCGATATGCTGGTGCCGAACGAGAGGTTGTTGGGTAGGTAGTTGATGCTCATCTTTTTGAGAACGTTGAGGCTCTTCGATTTCGACTTTATCTTTCCGAAGGGCTGCCACGGCTTGATGAGGGGCGAGTAGCTGTATATGAGGTTGCCGTTGTAGGTATTGGTGTTTTCGTAGGCGGTGGTCGGGTCGTTCTCGTGCTGCTTGTTCTGTGAGTAGCTGAACGTGAAGTTGCCCGGGTCGTAGGGCATGGGGTTTTTGCTCTTGATGTCGACCTTGAAGCCCGAGAGGCTGAAACTCTTCACGGTCGACTGGGTTATCGAGAGCTGTTTTATCGAGTCGCGTGCGGCATCGTTGGCGGCGGCTTCGAGGGCATCGGAGAGCAGTATGTCCTGGTCGAGCGGGTTGTATTTGGGCAGCGATTTCTCCATCGTGTAGGAGTAGAAAATCGGCGCCTTGATTTTGGCTTTCTCGGGGAAGAAGCGGCCCAAGTCGACCATGGCGGCGAA
>CAJLYN010000243.1 GCA_905210875.1 uncultured Bacteroides sp.
GAAAAAAGGAGATTGGCATGGGCCCGCCAACACACCAATGGAGGCTGCGACGGGTCGTTGTTGCGGAAGTAATTTTGCGGCATCTGTATAGGCAGCCCTTTGGCCAAATCGCGACGATACTCATTGCCCAACGTATCGGGAGCATACTCCGAATGTCCGGTAAGGAAAATTTCCCGTCCGTTACGGGCCACAATGACGGCCGGGCCGGAAATCTCGCCTTCGGCCATAATGGTCAATTCGGGGCAACGACGCACATCATCGGCACAAATAGCCGTATGGCGGCTGTGGGGTATGTAGAACTCATCGTCGAAACCACGAAACAACGGCGCCATCTTCCCCTCAGGCGAAACCGAATGCTTGAACACGCCGAACATTTTCTCCCGAAGTGGATGCTTGCATATGCCGTAATGGTGATACAATCCTGCCTGCGCCGCCCAGCAGATATACATGGTCGAGGTAACGTGCGTACGGGCCCAATCGAATATGGCAGAGACTTCGTCCCAGTAAGAGACCTCCTCAAAAGCCATCTGCTCGACCGGCGCTCCGGTAATAATCATACCATCGTAACGCTGTTCACATACGGCCGAGAATTCCTTATAGAAAGCCATCATGTGTTCGGCCGGCGTATTTTTGGAAACATGGCCGGAGATTTTCAGAAAATCAATTTCAAGCTGCAACGGCGTGTTCGACAACAGACGTATCAAGTCGGTCTCGGTTGTTATCTTCAACGGCATGAGGTTGAGTATGATGATGCGCAACGGCCGTATATCTTGCGAAGAGGCTCTTTGAGAATCCATCACAAAGATGTTTTCCGACTTCAATATCTCAACAGCCGGCAATTTCGAGGGTATGTTTAACGGCATATTACATGATTTTGAAGTGCAAAGGTAGTGTAAAAAAATGAGAATTGAAACAAAGCCGGCCGCACACCCTTAAACGAGCAAAAAATTCAACATTCTTTCAAATAGGATAGCAAAAAGATTAAAAAATAGCTATTACTATTGACAAAATAATTATATTTGCCGAGAAATAAACCTTTGGTACTCGACAATCGACTGTACAACAAATTGTATGAAATAACCGATACAAATTAAAGAAACAAACACATCCTCAATACTATGTCTTTAATTATACCCAAACATTACACACTGAAATTGCTTCCCGAAACTACCGAGCAAGCAATCAAATCTCTGAAAGACAGTTTTCAGCGTGCATTGGCCAAGAACCTCAATCTCCGCCGTGTAACCGCCCCCTTGTTTGTACTTTCAGGTACCGGCATCAACGACGACCTCAACGGCGTGGAACGAGCCGTCAAATTTCCCATAAAATGCATGGGCGACCGCCAGGCCGAAGTTGTTCATTCTCTGGCAAAGTGGAAACGCCTTAAACTGGGCGCTTACCGCATTCCCGCCGGCTACGGACTATACACCGACATGAACGCCATACGCTCCGACGAAGAATTGGACAATCTGCACTCACTCTATGTCGACCAGTGGGACTGGGAGAAAAGCATCAACGAAAGCGACCGCAATCTTGACTATCTCAAAGACACAGTACGTAAAATCTACAAAGCGCTGAAAGACACAGAAGCCGAGTTGTACGAAATTCACCCACACATCACACCGACACTCCCCGACGATATCGTCTTTATCCACTCCGAAGAGTTGCTGCAAATGTATCCCGGTCTTTCACCCAAAGCCCGCGAATATGAGGCAGCCCGCAAATATGGGGCCATCTTCATCATAGGCATCGGTGGCAAACTATCCAATGGGGAACCCCACGACGGACGCGCTCCCGACTACGACGACTGGACAACCCTCAACTCCGATGGATATTATGGGCTCAACGGCGATATTATTTTATGGAACAAAGTCCTGGAATGCCCCTTTGAAATATCTTCGATGGGCATCCGTGTCGATGAAAAGGCCTTGCGCAAGCAACTCGAAATATGCGGCTGTACCGACAGACTGAATCTTGACTTTCACAAAGCCCTCATTCACGGCGACATGCCTCTCTCAATCGGTGGTGGCATAGGCCAGTCGCGTCTGTGCATGTACCTGTTGCAGAAAGCCCACATAGGTGAAGTACAAGCCAGCATTTGGCCCGAAGATCAGATTGCCGAATGTGCCCGTCACAACATACATCTTCTTTAAAACCATACAATTCCAAGATGTCACGAGCCGCAAGTTTTTAGACTTGTGGCTCGTGACATCTTTAAGCTCCCTTCACCACGTTAAAAATATTGCATCTATACACCTATAAACATACCATGAAGCCATATGGCAAACTCTGCCATTAAAAAAACGACAAACAAACTTTTTCTCGACATCAATCTTTCGACTTTACAATACAATGCATGAGCCTTTTGGGTTTTAAAAACAAGATCCCAGACAAAACAGAAAAAAAATATTCCCACAAAGGGAAATAAAATCAAAGCATTTGCATTATAAAAAATAGCCGAACATACATCTCCATGCATTATGGCATCAAACGCCCGAGTCATACCACAACCCGGACACGATATGCCTAATACTATTTTAGACGGACAAACGACTAATGTTCGCCCGCCCAAAAAGTAATACAGCAACCAGAATCCCCCTACAACAAGAAGGATTCCCGATAAAAAATAAAACTCTTTTTTAGAGTATGGAGACCAGTTTTTCGTAGTTTTTCTCACGCGTAGCTTTGGATATTAAAAACCAATCAACGATTGTCCATATTCCACAGCCTCCACACGTTATCAACTTGCCTATTCCCATACCTATCGAACCGATATAAAATCGATCGACACCTATCGAGCCCAAAAAAATAGACAAAATCAATGCCGTTATGGGACTTTTAAATTGAACAGACGATATCATCGCCCACCTATCATCACTCTCGTTAAGCAACTTCTCTCTAATAATTAAAGCTTTATCTTCCTGAAAATTGGAGATATTTGCCATCATGAACATATCCACTTTCTGTTGTTCCATATCACAAAGTTTTATTTTTCGCAAAGTAAACAATAATTTATTAAAAATCAAATTAAATCTATTATTTAACACAAAAACCGATTATTCTTTACCCAACCATGAATAAAAAAAACGAGAGCCTGTGCAGTTTTACACAAGCTCTCGTTTTAAAATAATTAA
>CAJLYN010000244.1 GCA_905210875.1 uncultured Bacteroides sp.
GCAAAAAACGGTAAGGAAATGTGAAACTTCTTCTCTCTTCTGCTCGTCTAATGCAGCACCCATCAAGACCCATATCAGCCAGGACAGCAACCCTAAGCCGATACCGGTAAAACCCCTCTGCGAAAATCTCTAATAGCGAATTGTACGTATTTTTCTTGAAGTTTCTTTTTGTGAAGACATTTCCCAGAATTGAAACAAAATTTAAAAAGGCAAGAGGCTGTGTGGGGGGAGCCGCTATTTACCTATCTTTGTCGGACGTAAAACATTAAAAAATCTATGGACGATTCCCTATTACGAATGTGTAACTATATTCATTCATAGAGCGCCGGAGATTTACCAGTGTAAGCCTCCGCACGCTCTTTAAAAAGGAGGTTTACCGATGAGAAAGTATCTTTTCAGCGAAAATGGTTTCGTGGAGAAACCGTTGTGGGCGCCCCGTTGCTGGGTGAATGTTGAATGCCCCGATTCAGAAGATATTCTGTTTTTGACACAAGAGCTCCAACTTCCCGTATCTTTTCTTGAAGATATAGCCGATGACGATGAACGCCCCCGCACAGAACAGGAAGGTGAGTGGCTGTTGACACTTATGCGTGTTCCGATACCAAGTCCTGAGCCGCAACTCTCTTTTGTTACTGTGCCGGTCGGTATTATTACCAACGGTAATATGGTTGTCTCGGTATGTTATCATCAGACCCAAATATTGCCCGATTTCATACAATATACGAGGCGTAAGACTATCCGTGTTGAGAACCAACTCGACCTTATCTTGCGTCTTATCTATTCATCGGCCGTGTGGTTTCTGAAATACCTGAAACAGATAAACAACGAAGTGTCCCTGGCCGAGAAGGAGTTGGAGAAGAGTATCCGCAACGAAGACCTGCTGCGTCTGATGAAATTGCAGAAGACACTAGTCTATTTTGATACCTCCATTCGTGGTAATGAAGTGTTGATAGGACGGTTGAAAAATATTTTTCGGGATTCGGAACAGTTGAATAAAGAGCTGGTCGAAGATGCCGTCATTGAATTGCGGCAGGCCGGCAATACAGTGAATGTTTACAGCGATATTCTTACCGGTACCATGGACGCTTTTGCTTCGATCATATCTAACAATGTAAATGATATCATGAAGCGTATGACGAGTCTAAGTATTACCCTTATGATACCCACCGTTATAGCCAGTTTCTATGGTATGAATGTAGATATCCATTTAGAAAATCTTCCTCACGCCTTTATTCTCATTGTGTTGCTTTCGGCGATTGTTTCTGCCGGAGCTTTTGTGTGGTTCAGGCGGATTAAATGGTTTTGAGTGTTGTAAGCAATTTTCCCTCTGTTGGACAAGTCGTGCGGGTTGATACTATTGCGGAGAAATCGTATAAAAATAACCCTGCACAACTTCATTCGTAGCGATAGTAAACTGTACAGGTGACGGCGAATATACACTTACAGCGTTAGTCCGGTAAAGAAATATGTTTTTTGTGCAGAAACAGAGGAGCCCCGTACCAATACGGGGCTCCTCTGTTTCTAAGTGAGTGGTACGGTGTATTAATCGAGCAGCATGCCTTTACGCACCTCTTCGATGACGGCGTCGCCTTGCGATTTGCGGATAAGGGCCGATGCAAAGTCGATGGCGGCAGCCGGACCTTTACCGGTAACGATGTTGCCGTCGGTCTCGACCATGCGGCCTGTTGCGGTGGCGCCGTGCAGCATCTCTTCAAAGCCGGGATAGCAGGTAGCGGCGCGGTTTTCGAGAATGCCGTTTACACCCAATACGAATGGTGCGGCGCAGATGGCGGCTACGGGCTTGCCGGCTGCGGCATGAGCTTTCAGTGCCTCGACGAGGGGGGCGCAAGCACCCAGATTCTTTGACCCGGGCATTCCGCCGGGGAGTATGAGCCATTCGGCCTCGGCAAAGGGTACTTCATCAAGAAGCACATCGGCCGTAACGGGTATGTGGTGAGAGCCGGTTACGGTTTTGTTGCCGGTAATCGATACGGTACGGATTTCCATGCCGGCACGACGCATCATGTCTACAACGGTAAGGGCTTCGACCTCTTCAAAGCCTTCGGCCAAGAACAGATAAGATAGTTTCATTGCATTACGTTTTTGAAATTTATATTCAAATATATTTTATAGGATTGGAAACTGGTAAAGTTGCTGATTATTATTTTCGCAAAGTCTGTTTTTCAATCCTTGTTTGTTTGTGGGTTGTGATAGGAGGGGCAGACATTTTAACAGTCGGCAAAGGCGACTCAGCCTGTCGGAATTGTTTCGTACTCCTTTACTTGTTATAGTTAATGAGAGAGTGCAGTGGCAATGGAAAACAGCATTTCGATGTTTGCCTATATCGAACCGCATCCTCTATTTTACAAATATAGGTAAAGCAGTTCTTATCCAGGCTCTTGGTATTCAGAAAAATTATACAACAATTGTAGAAAATACTGTTGAAGTTGTTGATTATTCCAATTCGATGTGTTCGTCTTGTAAATATAAGCAGATTATAAATACATTTGATAAAGAATCAGAAATATATAAATCAGCATCTACATATTGTAATAATTGTCCAAATAGAATTCTCACAACTCAAAATGTGACAAAAAAAGTCTACCATAATGAAAAAAATCGTTATGGCTATAGACCTATGTTAAAATCAAATGCACTTAAGCTATTTATGTTATTACATTTTTATCATCCGGATCGTTTTGGGATTATAAAAGAAATTAATATCAAAGAATTGGCATCTATTCTTAAATGCAACATAAAGACGATTTGGAATAATCTTGACATATTATCATCTTATACTTATATATCATATTCCAAAACTTCATCATCTATTATTTCATTGCTTATCAATGATTATGAGAATTATTACCTTCCTGCTAACAAAAACGGCAGGGGATTTTTAGTGCTTTCTAAGGAATTAATTACTAAACTTTTTGATATTAATTCAATTGTAACATTAAGAATTTACTTGCGTGAGCTTATCAACCTTGATAGTTCTAATCTTAAGGGTCAGGCAAGCGTGGATCACAAATCAATATCTGAAATAAGACATATGCTTCCTAAGTATTGCAAGCCTTGCATTATAAAACAACATATGTCTAATTCAGATGCTGATATTTTTAATGTCACT
>CAJLYN010000245.1 GCA_905210875.1 uncultured Bacteroides sp.
CTGGGTCTCGGTGGCGGGGACACGCTGCACGCGGTGCACGCCCGATTCGTATTTAAGTGTGCCATACACCTTTTGTCCCGATACCGAGCAGATGACCTCTTTGAATCCCCCTGCGGCGCCTTCGCTGGCGCTCGATATTTCGAGTTTCCACCCTTTCATTTCGCAATATTTGGCATACATGCGGAAGAGGTCGCCGGCAAAGAGGGCAGCTTCGTCGCCACCTGTTCCGCCGCGTATTTCGAGTATGGCGTTGCGGTCGTCCTGCGGGTCGGCGGGCACGAGCAGGAGTTTTATCTCCTCTTCGAGTGCCGGTATCTGAGCCTGGCTCTCGTCGAGTTCTTCACGGGCCATTTCCCGCATTTCGGGGTCGTTCTCGCTGTCGAGTATTTCGCGGGCCTCTTCGATGTTTCTCAGCAGGCCGGCATAGCGTTTGCGGGCGTTGTCAATTTTTTCGAGGTCGCTGTATTCTTTGGTGAGTTTGGCAAAGCGTTTGCGGTCGTTGATGACTTCGGGGTCGGTGATAAGTGTGCTTACTTCCTGAAAACGCAATGACAAACCGTCTAACTTCTCTAATAATTTGTTGTCGCTCATAGATTGGCAATTTGAGCGCAAATATACAAAATTGCGACGGAACTTTTTGTATGGCGCCGATACAAATTCGACGCTATTCTTTCCTGTTTCCGAGATGAAGTGCCGGTGGTGGTCGTGCTTTCCCTCCCGATTATTCTTCTTCGTGGAATTTATGTTTCTTGTTTCCGAACGTGAAACGGTAATTGATGGTGAGTCCGAATATGTTTCCCGTCTCGACCTGTGGACGGCTTATGTGCGATGTGTATTCGTATTCCGATTGTTTATATACCATGTCGTACGCATTTTTGAAAAACGGATTGTAGGCATACAGTATGAAGTTCCAGTTGTTGACTGAGTATGCAGCTTGCATGTTGATTCGGAAATCCCGCGTCGTGTAGACAGCCGTTGTGGGATCGAAATTCCTGCTCAGGCAGACGCAATTCACGCTGGCCGAGAAGCCTTTGTACATAAACGTCGTATATCCGCCTGCGGCCACGACGTCGAGTGTGAAGTTTTTCCATAATGAGACGTTTAAATGACCGTACACCCCAGCCAGTCCTACGGAAAATCGTTGGGGTATGATGTCGTATTGTATATTCAGTCCATATTGTTGTGTCGCGGAAATTTTTCCGTTCTCTTTTTGTTTGATAAAAATTTGTCGCTCTCCGATAAAATCGACTTTGTCATAGATGATGTGGGAATATCCGTGGACTTGCAGGTGTGGCATTATCGATAGCCGCCCGTGTGTCCAAGTGTAGCTGATCTCGTTTTTGAATGACCAGACGTTTTTTAAATCGGGATTCCCTCTTCTTACCATGTATTCATTTTCCTTGTATTCGGGGGTGGTCATGTCGGATACATTGGGTTGTGTGCTGCGGATGGTGGATTTTATCCTCAAATTGTGTGCTTTCCGGGTATAGGTGAGTTGGAAAAACGGTATGAACTGGTGCTCGACGGTTGTGCTGTTTTCTGTGCGCGAGAAGGATAGCTGTTCGGCCAGGCGGACTTGCAAACTCAGCTTGTTTTTTATTTTGTAGTTATAGGTGGCATACAGCCGCGTGTTGCCCTGGCTCAGGAACACCTTCGACGCTGCACCTTCCCGGGTATTTTGATTGTCGGTGCGGGTGAAGTCCTGATAACCTTCTACACTGAGCGAAGAGCGGTTTTTGAACGTTTTGCTGTAATTGGCCTTGAAACTGGTGTGCCAGCTTTTTCCGTTGGTGGCATTGTCGTAGGTCGATGTTGTCTCGTCGTCGGTGCGGTAGGCATACCAGCGTTTGTAATGGTTGGTGCCCCGGTTGCCATACCACTCCAGCCGCACCTGCTGCTCGTTTTTCAGTACGCGGTTATACCGCATTCTCACGGCGGGCAGGAGGTCAAGTGTGTGGGTCTTTTCCTGTCGAGTATAATTTTTTGTGTCGTTGCTGAATGTTTCGCGACTCCATGTGTCGAGCTCTTCCATCGTCCGGTCCATGCGGAGCGAGGAGTAGAAGGTCTGTTGCTTGTCTTTGTAGATGTAGTTGAAATAGCTGCTGAGGTCGTTGGCGTTTTCGTCCGACGGGAGAGCCTCGGTCGTATTTATAACGACACTCTCGGGAAATGTGTAGGTGGTTACCGTGTAGTCTTCGTTGTGATTACGCGCATGGGTATATTTGTCCGAGACAGAGAGGGCAAACTCCGATTTGTCTTGGAAGTATTGAGCCGTTCCGTGACCGCTGCCGTAAGGACGGTTCAGTTGCTGTTTTCCGTTGAAGGCCACAGCTCCGGCATAGTCACGCTCTTTCAATATATAGTCGAGTACGACATCGGCTTCGGGATAGTCGGGGCGTCCGTTGGGGTAGAAGTCTACCCGTTTGATGTCGCGCGGGTTCAGTGCGTTGATTTCTTCTTCCGACGCCTCCATGCCGTTGATGCAGAAGAAGATGTCTTGGTCCATATAGGTAGGGGCCGACTGGAATGTCAGGGCTCGCACCCCCGGTATCATGAGGGCTGTCAAGGCGCTGTATCCGTCGTAGGCGTGGCGCATCTGTTCGCGGGTGGGGTAGACCATGGTCTTTTCTTCGGTGCGCACCGTCTGGCTGCCCACGACGGTAACTTCTTGCATGAGTATGGCGTTTGTACTCAACGTGATGTCGCCAAGCCGTATCAGTTTTTCGTCGGTCGGGTTCAGTACGAGGGTCATCTCTTTGTAGCCGATGTAATTGATGCGCAGGAAATGTGTTTGTCTCTTTGCCGGCAGTTTCAGCGTAAAGTTGCCTTGGCTGTCGGTTGTCGTGTTTGCGACGAGAAGGCTGTCGGCCTCGTAGCAGCGTATGGTTGCCCCGATGAGGTCGTAGTGCTTTTCATCTTGCAGGTGCCCTTCGATTTCAATGTTTGCCTCTTGGGCCGAGAGGGTAAAGGTGAGCGAAAAAAGGCAGCAGAGAAGCGTCGGTATAAATCGTATCATGGTATCCTTTATGGGTTGGTTGTATAAAATATTTTGTCGTTAGACGTGTCGGATACCGAAAAAGTTTCAAAGTTGTTTTTTGCAAAAAAACGGCGTTGC
>CAJLYN010000246.1 GCA_905210875.1 uncultured Bacteroides sp.
CTATCGGCTTATAAGGTCTACCTTGCGGATACTGATACATATTGTAGGTTGAGCGCGGATGATACGGATTTCGTATCCAAGGAATCTTCGGCTCACTATATTCATTGGGCTTTACCTTTTTAATGGGGGGAGAAAATATCTCACGCTGATATTGGCGCGTTTTCTTATAAGAGTCATTGAACTTTTGGTTCTGCGCTTTGGCTTTCTGAAAATAATACTGCGCTTTATACATTTTATCAGCACGTTCAGCGGCTGTATTACCCGGTCGCGAGGCATCATTTCTATACGATTGATACCGTTGATAACTCTCAGCGCTTTCACGATAATAACGAAGCGTCTTCTCTCCTTGTTTTCGGTACTTTTCATATCTTTCGTACATAGAGTATACCTGTCCGAATGCCGAAGTACAGGTAAGCATCATTATACAAATCAAGAAGGGAAAACTTTTCATCATGCTCAAAAAAATATACGCCTCGTAAATATATGTTTTTTATTAGATTTAAGCAAATTTATTGCACATAAAATCTAAAAAAGATAAATAAGGCCGCATGAGAAATTCTTGAACGGAAAAATACCGGGGAATAAATCTTGGGTAGCGTAATATCCTTGTACATAAATACCTTTTTTCTTCGGCTCTCTTAAACCTTGCCTTTTCAAAAAAATTAAAACGGGACCCAGCACAGGCCTTCCATCTTTGACTTGACTCTATCCTGGATTTTCAACCGTTTCTCCTACATGAATTGACAGCCCTACTTTGTCCTAAACGAAAACTTCGTTTTCTCTTTGCCACAGCGCCGGCCTTTCTTCGCTATCTTTGTTGCACGAAGACAGGAGGCGGTTCGACATAGTCAATCTGAAAACTTTGTTTTCTCCTTGCCTCTGCTCTCACCTTTCGCTATCTTTGCAACCGAAAATATTTTTCGGCCTTATCTTCCTATGAAGTCATATGTATATCATCTGGTCGCCCTCTTTACCATCGGTGTATGGGGAACCACTTTTGTATCGACCAAGGTATTGTTGAATAACGGACTGTCCCCAATAGACGTCATCTTTTACCGCTTCGTTTTGGCATACATCTGCCTATGGGCCATCTCTTATCAACGGGTATGGGCCAAGAGTTTAAAAGATGAAATATTGCTGATGGGAGGTGCTCTGTCGGGAGGGTCGATCTATTTTCTGGCCGAAAACACGGCCCTGACCATGTCTTACGCTTCAAATGTTTCGCTTATCGTCTGCACCGCACCACTGCTCACAGCCATAGTGGTAAGACTTTTCTACCGCCAATACCGACTCTCGACACAATTTATCATAGGTTCGCTCATTGCTTTGGCAGGAGTTGCCATCGTAGTGTTCAACGGTCATTTCGTACTCAATCTCAACCCCATAGGAGACCTACTCTCATTCTCAGCAGCATGGCTATGGGCCTTTTACAGTCTTATCATCAAAAAGCTTAACGGTCGCTACTCCACCGCATTCATTACCCGGAAAATATTCTTTTACGGCATTATCTCTTTGCTCCCGTTATTCGCACACGAGCCGCTGTATTTCTCGTCTCAACTGTGGAGCAATCCGGTCATTGCCGGCAATCTTCTGTTCCTCGGTATCGTAGCCTCAATGCTCTGCTACATGCTGTGGAATGTTGTTCTGAAACATTTGGGAACCGTACGGGCCTCGAACTACATCTACTTCAACCCCGTAATGACACTACTCGCCTCTTCACTGGTCTTGGGTGAATCTCTGACAACCGTATTTATAGTTGGAGCCGCATTGGTTCTGGGAGGTGTATTTATTGCCGATCGCCGCATCATGAAAGAGTAATCCTCCCCGCAGCTTCCACCCCAAAACATTATTAGAGTACACCCTCACCGCGCATTCCTCAATTCATAGCGGCGATGGAAAATAAACAGAGCCAAGAAACCGCAGAAAGTTATTGGCGCGCCAATAAGTGCCGGATAGACATATCCCAGCCCCTCTTCAAGAGGCAATCCTCCACAATAAGCGCCCAGAGCATTTCCCAGATTGAAAGCTACTTGAATGCTGGCTGCCCCAAGTAACTCTCCTCCCTGTGAGTACTGTATGACCAGAAACTGTTGCGGACTTGACACAGCAAACAGCGACATGGTACAAAGGCACATGAGTACCACCATAAGCACCGGGTACGAGGCCAAAAAGAAAATAGAAAGCAAAAGCACAGCGGCACAACCTTGCGTCAGCGCAGCCACCAACCCGGGCGAGAAACGACTCGACAGCCGCCCTCCTACCAGATTGCCACAGACCATACCGGCCCCCGCCAGCACCATAAGCAATGTAATACTGGCTTCGGGGAAACCCGATACATCGGTAAGCAAAGGGTGTATGTAACTGTACCAGCAGAATATACCGCCATTTCCCAACATTGTACCGGCAGTAATGAGCCACGGCGCACCCGATTTAAGAAACCGGAACTGACCCTTAAAACCGGTATTGGGCAACTTCTCCACTTGAGGAACCCATCGCCAGATGTAGAACCAAACAGCCAATCCACCTATACCTACAATACCAAACACCCACCGCCAGGATAAGAGCGAACTGAGCGACGTCCCCAGAGGAACACCTAAAAGATTGGCAATTGTCATACCGGCAACCATAATAGAGATTGCCTCGGTACTCTTTCCCTCCTGGGCCAACTTAGAGGCAATAATAGACCCCACACCGAAATAGGCACCGTGAGGCAGCCCCGAGATAAAACGTGCCACCATCATCATTGCATAGTTGGGCGATACAGCAGCCAACGTATTACCTACGACGATAAGAGCGACCAGGAAAAGCAAAGTATTTTTAAGTTGGAATCTTCTCGCAAGAATCAGAGCCGGAGCGCCGGCACATACACCCAAAGCATATGCCGAAATCAAATGGCCGGCCGTAGCAATCGAGATATTCAGATCTTCGGCCACATAAGGGAGTATGGCCATCATTACAAACTCGGCAATGCCCAGAGCCAATGTGCCCAAGGACAGCGCAAACAAACTTTTCTTCATACAGATATAACCTTCTTTTTTACCGCCTGCAAAGGTAGAGAATAAAATCTTTCGTTATCACGCCCTCTAATCTTTTTGTGAGATGTTTGAGAGA
>CAJLYN010000247.1 GCA_905210875.1 uncultured Bacteroides sp.
CGCGTTTTTCGAGCGGGCGCGCGCGTTCGAGGAGCAGGGCTTTCGCGGTCTGTACAGCTTCGTGAACCTGCTGCGCGGTATGCGGCAGAACGGCGAGGATTTCCAGACCGTAGGCGCGGAGGCGACCGGCAGCGCGGTGCGCATCCTGTCCATCCATAAATCCAAGGGTCTGGAATTTCCGGTCACGATCGTGGCCGACTGCGCGAAGAACTTCAACGAGAGCGACCTCAAGGAGCCGGTGCTCATCCATCAGGAGCTTGGCTTCGGCAGCAAGTGCCGCGACCGTGACCGCGGTGTGCAGTACGACACCGCCGAAGAGCTGTACGTCGTAGTGTACCATGTTCCAGGTGATTTCGTTTCCGCCGGCCATCCAGTGGTTCTGGTAGATGGCCTTGTCGCCTTCGATGTGCACGAAGTCGTGGCCTTTGGCGGCAAGGTCGCGGTCAAATTGTGTGGCGGTTACTTCGATGCGTTCGTTTTCTGCGAAGAGCTTCGCTGTTGCTTTTACCAGCGCGAATACTTGGGGCAGAGCTTCGTCGAGGGCTTTCTCGTATTTGTCGAGAATGACTTTTTCGAGTTTGTCGACCTCTTCCCACATGATTTCGCGTTCGTCGTATTCGACGTTTTCGATATTCTCTTTTATTTCGGCAATGCGAGCCTTTTCGGGGGCTACACTTTCTTGTATGTGCGCTTTGATGTCGGTGACGCGCTGACGCAGTTCGTCGTTGCTGAGCGTTTCGATTTTGGCGTATTCGGCCAAGATGCGGTCGACATACGGCTGTATCTCGCGCAAGTCGCGCTGCGACTTGTTTCCGAATAGCTTTTTCAGAATGTCATTAAAACCCATAGTGGTATTTCGATTGTGTTTTTTACTTGTTTCGATTTAAAAATGCATGGTAGCCGGTGGCCTCATGAGGCTATCGGGCACAATACGTTGCAAAGATAGATAAAATGCTTGAATTTCGGGCCTTTTCTTGCATAAAATAGTGGCGCCGTCCGGGCTTTTCGTCTCTTGGAGCCGGCCTTTGATTATAATCGGCCGTTTTTCTGCTCGATTTTAAGCCAAGTAATGCTGCGAACGGCCGGTATGAGTGCCAGCGGCACAAATGCCGGGTGGAACGTCTGTGGCAGGAACGGCATGGATACTATCGTAACCAGGCTTACCAGCAGCAGTACCGACATGAGCTGTGTGGTGATGCGTTTGCGGGGGGCGAATGCTTCGCATGCGGCGATGACCCACAGAAACGGGTGGCACCACAGTGCCGAATAATTGGGCGAAGTGGCCGGGTGTATCGAGATGAATATGAGGAAAAACAACACGCAGCCGAACAGTCCGTAAAGCCCGAATATCACATAGTCGGGTGCCCGTATGTGGCGGCCTCGTCGATATTCTGCTATGGAGAAAACAACGGTGAGGACAAAGATTAGGGTAAAGACGACGGTGGGGGTGAGCAGTGTCGGTGAATTGGCTTTGAGGGCCCCTTGTACGCCTTCGTAAGTATGTGTCTCTCCTGTAAACGGGCGCACCGTACCGTCGCTCTCGACAATGCGAGCCTCTTCGACACACTGGCGGTAAATCGATGGCAGGAACATTTGTTCCCGCAGGGTGGCGGGCCTGTCGAGCGGTGCCCCTAGGGCTAGGTCTATGCCGAAGGTGAGCCACGGGTGGTTGCGCGTGTGCTCGTGTATCAACTCTCTGAATGTGACCTGTGTCGTGTCGGCCGTGTTGTAGCGTATCTCTCCCGAGAGGCAGTGTTCTATCTTGTCGCGCGGTCGGGTGGCGCAGTTGTCGAAGAGAAAATTGTATCGATAGATGCGTCGGTCGGGCTCCATGTTCAGGAGCAGGGTGTCGAGCAGTTGACGGGCTTCGTCCGGTGAAAGCAGGAGCTCCTGCTCATAGACCGTACTGCCGCGCAGCACATAACTGTATACGAAGTCGCGGTATCCTGCCGCGCCGATGCTGTAATCGGTTTCTCCTTTGGTAAATCGGTAGAAGAAGTGGGGGGCATTGAAATCGAAGAGCCCGTAATGGAACACAATGTCGTCGTGCCCGTTACGCACCCGTATGCCTGTGTGTCCGAAGAGTTCGTAGGCCTGGCTGCCCGGGGCAGCGGTAAGCAGCGATACGCGCAGGCTGTCGACCCGCTCGGCAACGGCCGGGACGCAGAAAATCAGAGACAGCAGGCAGGCGTAAAGTTTTCTCATGTCGGAAATCTGCAAGGACAAAGCACTTGCTTTTGGCCGATAAAGATACGTCTTTTTTCAAAAACAACCGCTTCCCGGCCTCTTCTTTTTCCATTTTATCTCGTTCTCCGAAAAATATCCTGCCATTGTTTGTCGGTTTCTGCGGAATTTTCTATTTTTGAGAAAAAGAAACAAACATAAGTTATACAGAATACTATGGAAACAATTGCATTTTCTTACACGAAAGCTCTTGGAAAAGAGGCTGTCGAGGCTGTGGCTGTTGAGGCCGTGGCTGCACAGAAAACCCTGCATGCCGGTAATGGTAAGGGAAACGATTTTTTGGGTTGGCTTCATCTGCCGTCGTCGATAACGCCGGCATTTCTCGATGAGGTAGAGGCCGTAGCTGCTTCGCTGCGCGAGCGTTGCGAGGTGGTGGTGGCCATCGGTATTGGTGGCAGTTACCTGGGTGCCAAAATGGTGGTAGAGGCTCTCTCCGACTCGTTTGCTCACCTTAAAAAGAGTACCGGTACACGGGTGCTTTTTGCCGGACAGAACATCGGCGAAGATTATCTTTATGAATTGCAGGAACTCCTCCGGGGCAAACAGTTCGGTCTTATCAATATCTCCAAATCGGGAACCACGACCGAGCCTGCCATCGCTTTCCGCCTGCTGAAAAAACAACTGGAAGATCAGGTGGGCAAGGCCGAGGCCAAGAAACGTATCGTTGCTGTTACCGATGCGGCTCGTGGTGCCTTGCGCAAACTGGCCGACATGGAGGGTTACAAGACCTTTGTCATTCCCGATAACGTGGGCGGACGTTTCTCGGTGCTTACACCCGTGGGGTTGCTGCCGATTGCTGTGGCCGGTTTTGATATCAAACAGCTGGTGG
>CAJLYN010000248.1 GCA_905210875.1 uncultured Bacteroides sp.
TCTTTGCCCGTGAGCCTGATGTGCATACCACCCGACAGGTATAAAAGCCCCCGGAATCGATTCTTGAGAAACGACGGAACAACAGAGGTCATACTCGTCAGCCACAGCACAAGAGAATCGCTCTTTTCAACAAGAGGAACGACTTATCAACATTATAAACGATAATCGGCTTCCAGGCAACAGAAATACAAAGAAAACTTTTTTCTTTGCGTTGTAAAAAAGACGAATATGGGTAAAATCATCGCAATAGCCAACCAAAAGGGCGGCGTAGGAAAAACCACGACAACCATCAATCTGGCCGCATCGCTGGCAGCCCTGGACCGCAAAGTGCTGCTCATCGATGCCGACCCGCAGGCCAACGCCTCATCGGGTGTGGGAGTCGATATCACTCAGAAAAACATCTCCATCTACGAGTGCCTCATCGGCGAGGCCTCCCTGCGCGAAGCCATCGGGTCGACCTGCGTAGCGGGTCTCGATATCGTATGTTCCCACATCGACCTCGTAGGTGCCGAACTCGAACTGCTCAATGCGCCCAACCGCGAACGCATCTTGCTGCATCTCATTGAAGAAATAAAAGCCGAATACGACTACATACTCATCGACTGCTCGCCTTCATTGGGTCTCATCACAGTCAACTCGCTCACGGCAGCCGACTCGGTCATCATACCCGTACAGGCCGAATATTTCGCCCTCGAAGGCATCAGCAAGTTGCTCAACACCATCAAGCTCATCAAGTCGCGACTTAATCCCGACCTCGAAATCGAAGGATTTCTCCTCACCATGTACGACTCCCGCCTGCGACTGGGCAACCAGATTTATGAAGAACTGAAAAAGCACTTCCGCGAGCTGGTCTTCGACACCGTGATACAACGCAACATAAAACTCAGCGAAGCGCCCAGCCACGGCATACCGGTACTCATGTACGACCCCAACTCCAAAGGAGCCCTCAACCACCTGCAACTGGCCAAGGAACTCATCAAACGCGAAAAGAAATCGAAATAAAATTCCTCCCGGCACTGCCGAAGAGAATACCCGCCAAGAACATGACCATCAATAAACGCAACGCACTCGGCCGCGGCCTCGACGCCCTCATCACCATGGACGACATAAAGACAGGAGGCTCGTCGTCGATAAACGAAATAAAACTCTCCCTCATCAAGCCCAACCCGGGACAACCCCGGCAAGACTTCGATGAAGAATCGCTCAACGAACTGGCCGCCTCGATACGCGAGCTGGGCATCATACAACCCATCACCCTGCGTCAGATGCCCGACGAGAGCTACCAGATTATCTCAGGCGAACGCCGGTACAGAGCCTCACTGCTGGCCGGGCTCGAAACCATTCCCGCCTATGTGCGCACCGTCGAAGATGAAACCGTCATGGAGATGGCGCTCATAGAGAACATTCAACGCGAAGACCTCAACCCCGTGGAAATCGCCCTGACCTTCCAAAAACTCATCGAGCAATACCACCTCACCCAAGACCGGCTGAGCGAACGCGTAGGCAAGAAACGCGCCACCATCGCCAACTACCTGAGACTGCTGAAACTCCCTGCCGAAATACAAATAGGATTGAAAAACAAACTCATCGACATGGGCCATGCCCGCGCCCTCCTTTCGGTCGACAATCCCGCCCGCCAACTGCAACTCTACGAGCAGATACAGGAACACGGCTACTCGGTGCGGAAAGTCGAGGAGTTGGCCAAAGAGATAACCGACCCACAACCGGCATCCACCCCCAAAGAGAAAAAAGAGAACCCCCAAGCCGCCGAAGGCTACGACATACTGCGCCGGCACCTCTCCGACTTCTTCAAGACTCCGGTACAATTCACCTGTAACGCCAAAGGAAAAGGGAAAATATCCATACCCTTCAAAAACGAAGAAGAGCTGGAACGGCTCATCGCCCTCTTTGATCAACTGAAATAAAACACATTTTGAACCGGACATCTCTTTTTCAGCACAGACCGAGACTGATCCTTCTTCTGTGGATAAGTCTGCTCTCCCTACCGTTAACGGCACAGGAAGAGAACCACCACACCCCTATCGCAGAGCGCGACAGCCTCCCAACGCACGTCACCGTCCTTCCCGACAGCCTCGAAGAAAGAGCCGCAGCCAATGGTCGGGAAGAGACCTCTACCGTAGACCTGCCCTATTATCGGGTCGAAGACGCTTCCACCCAGGAATCGGCCCCTGCACTCGATACCACGGCTTTCAGCCCCGACCCGGTAAAAGCCGTCTGGTACTCGGCCCTCTGCCCCGGCCTGGGACAAATCTACAACCGAAGCTACTGGAAACTACCCATCCTCGTGGGCGGATACCTTGGCCTCATCTACGCGACCAACTGGAACGCCCGCTACTTCAACGACTACTCCACGGCCTACCGCGACGCCATGGACAACGACCCCAACACCAACAGCTTCATCAACTTCCTTGCCTACAACCGTCGCAACGACCCCGAATGGATTGCCGCCAACATGGCTTGGCTGCAAAGCGCCATGAAGCGCAAAAAAGACTATTACCGGAAATACCGCGACCTCTGTATCATTTCGATGATAGGCGTCTACTTTGTAGCCATGATCGAAGCCTACGTCGATGCTCACCTCTACAACTTTGACATATCCGACAACCTCTCCATGAAAGTCGCGCCCACGGTCATAGAGCCTGTCCGATACTCGACAGCCTCCATCGGATTCCAGTGCGCCATAACATTCTAAAAAGACCCCGCTCATGAATAAGATTTTTGCCATACTGCTATGTCTTGCATTTCTGCTCCCCACAACCACATCAGCCGCCAGAAGAAAAAAAGACCGGAAACAGAATAAAACCGAAATCCCCGCCGATACCCTTACAGCCGCCACCCGTCGCGACACGACAGTTATTGCCGTCGACACCCTGAAACAAGCCGCCACACAAACAGCGCCGACCGAACCCCGCAAACTGACGGCCAAAGACACCATCACCGACAACGACATCGTTCTGCCCGAAGGCCTTGCCAATGGCGTCGACACGCTCATCAGCGAAGAAGTCGACAACCTGCAACCGCCCGTCAACCGATACGGCGGGAA
>CAJLYN010000249.1 GCA_905210875.1 uncultured Bacteroides sp.
TATACACCGTGAGCGGGCAAAGTGAGAGTAGCAGTACCGTTGACAACGGCTTTCTGAGCGAGCAGCGAACCGTTGGCGGCATAAAGTTCAACCGTAGCAGCGTCGGTATTACTTACCGTTACCTCGTCGCCATTTTGGGCGATAACCAGTGCGGCAACCTCGGCTTGAGCCTCTTCGATGGCAGAACCACCGGCCTCGGCCACAACCTTGATGTTACCAATGAACTGATAGGTGTAGTATTGTCTGTCGTCGGCCTGGTTCATACCCGGGCCCAAGATAGGAGATTCGGTATCGCCAATCCAGCGTACATACACAACCTCCTGGTTCTCGGCAGCAGCAGGCAAGGTAGCAACAGCGTCGCGCCAGCAGTCGGCCACAGAGTCGATAGATATGGTGGTAAGGGTATTCCAATTGGTCTTATCGAGTGAGTATTCCATCTTCGTAGTCTTGTGCATACGAGCCTCGGCAAGGAGAGAAGCCGATACCGTAACACCGGTCATACCCTTGGTTGAGAATTTGATGTAAGCATAAGCAGGATTTGCACAGCAAGCTTTGGAGAGCTCTTCCTTATAATCGGGAGCAGCCTCTTCTTGCTCTACGGTAGCTGAGTCGAGACGGCTACGCAGCACGGCAGCCATGAAAAGAGCGTTTTCGTCGGTACCGTAGTGAGGATAGGTCTTGTTGTTACGGGTCTCACAGAAGGTCGTATCCTGATAAGTGGCACCGTCGGCCGAAGACTCTACCATCATCATACCGAACTCGCCGGGATTGTTTACGGGGTCGGCAGCATGGTTGGCTGCAAACGGCATAGTGAGGTTCTTGGTGCTACCATCGCGGAGCTGGCAGAAATCCCAGAACAATTCATAGTTTTGCGAAACAACGTTGGCTGTCAGGTTAAGATCGCCGGTAAGGGTGATAGTACGGTTCATATCCATCACACCATCGCTCCAACCCATAAAGGTGTTGAGACCATCGTGAAGGTCGATTTCTACAGTAATTTCATCGCCTACGAAATAGACGTTTTTCTTGGGCTGAACATTGACGGACGCTGTGGTAGAGCCTCCTTCGATGGTAACATTGACAGCAGCCTTGACAGGGAATTCATCGACATACCACTCACCTGCTCCGAGATAGGTCGGATTTCCTTCTGCATCGACGCCGGCGGTATAAGCCTTATACGATTTCAGCAATTGGAAGTTGTCGTTGTATCTGTCATAGAAATCGTCCCAAGCCAGCTCTACATCGGCCATCGTGTAGTTATTTGTCGTATCGGCAAGAAGCCAGGTATAATTGCCTTCATCGTCTTTGTTGTTTCCTGCAATCCAGGGCTTAAAACCTTCAATCACATTGTTGGAAGCATAGATACTACCATAGGCACACGAAATAATGGTGGGAGAGTCGGTCTTTTCGAGGTTCAAATCATCGACATAGTCGGGATAGAGGAAGAGGTTGTTGTTGATGTAAAACTCCGAACCCATTCCCATATAGTCTCCTACATTGATCACGCTGAAAGCTCCATTTCCTACATACGACCCGGCTACTATCACAGTATTGTTTTCGAATGTCACATATCCGTCGGCTCGGCCTGTTTCATCGGTAATATAGTTCATCGTAAAGATAGATTTCAAGTAAGGCAGGTCATAGAAGGTATTATTGCGGAATACCACCTCGATGGGTACTTGACCAAAGTAGATGCACGGCCAACGGTTGCCAGAAGTCACGTTATTGTTGTAAACACGACAGCCACTCATCTCGAAATAGTTGATGGTACCCATGGCTTCGTAATTTCCGTTTTCGTCTTTTGCAGGCACCGAACGGTAGAAGGTACGGGGATAATTGGAGAGATCACAGTTGCGGAGAACCAATGAGTCAATATCGCATTTACAATTTGACCACATAATTATTTGCCCCGAAGAGGCCTGGTTTCCACTGGAATATTGAAGATTTACATTCTCAAAATAGAGACCGAGGTCGCTGTTGGGCTCAGTATCAGATTCGGTCGACCAACGCAATTGAAGAATTGGCTTAAAATTGGTAGGCATACCGATAATCCACAACTTACCGGCAGTAGGTACATTTTTATAGGTACCCGTACCTGTAGAGATAATCACATCGGGGCTCTCGGGATTCACAAAAATCGTGTCTCGTGCACCAGGTTGATGTGTCAAGCTGTTCAAAGCAGAAGTAAATTCTGCCGACGTTGTTACCACCTTACTATCGGCAACTGCCTAATAGGATAGTGTCGTTGCCATGAAGGCAACAGCCAAAGTAAAGATTTTTTTCATAACACTAATGTTTTATGGTAAGAGATTGGTATTCTAAAATGTATAATACGAATCGAATATTCCTACCCGATTCGGTTTTCAAGGATTTCCGTTCTGCGAGATAATCGTTGTCGGGCGACGTCTTTCAGAATCGGTAGAGGAATCATCGCATTCAGAGACTGATGCGGTAGTCGCGGGTTATATCAGAGTATGTATTTGTGTCGGGGGGAAATTAAGCGTTCGTCTGTTTTCTGGCTGTGTTTCGTGTTTTTAGGTTCTTGTTCTATTAGAGCGTTGTTCTTAAAAGGGACTTCCTGTCATGTTCTCTTCTCGGAAGCGATGTTTCGTCGCTCGCTCGTGGCGATGCGGTAATCGGGTATTCTATCAGAGTATCTATTTTCAATGTATATTTCGTAAGACTTTTCCGAGCATCTGTGCCATCGGAGTGTCTCGTTTCTCAGTTTCTTATTCTATCAGAGCAGGTTGTTTCTGCAATTAAGACTCCTTAGTCCGTAAAAGGAGAGCCGGCTTTCAGACATCGAAGTGAAATCTGAAAATATTTTGGAAGAGAAACAGGCCCGGCAAGGCGACCCGTACCGGGCCTGTTTATTGGGGTTTCCGACGCGACACGCTTGCCGCGTCGGGGTATGATAGCTACGATTAGTAAACTACCGATTTAGACTCATTACCGGCTTTGATGTAATATACACCGTGAGCGGGCAAAGTGAGAGTAGCAGTACCGTTGACAACGGCTTTCT
>CAJLYN010000250.1 GCA_905210875.1 uncultured Bacteroides sp.
CGAGTACGTCAGTTTAGCAAACTGGTGGTTTCAGCCACTCACCCATCCTTCCAAATGGGGCTGAACGACTACGAATATCCTCTCGTAATCGGTGTGCAAATGTACATCAAATTTTGTTTTCTGCAAATATTTTACGCACAAAATTCGTATTTCATACAATTTTCAACATCGAATAATCGTTTCGCACCATTACCACAAAATCCGCAGAGAGAGGCAGCCCCAGTCTGCCCTCCCCGACACGGTCTTTTCCTTTCGCACAAAGAAACAGTATTTGCCATTAATCATGAATAAAAAACAGCAACAACACTCATCAAGCAACTGTTTTTGAAGTAAAATGACTATCTTTGTCCATAGCAACCTTATCCAACAACAACCGCATGAGAATAAACCGTTCAAAAAAAGGAACTTTACGTCTTTATCTCGCCATAGTGCTGCTGGTACTCATCAACATTGGCATTATCGGAGGCTGTATCATCATCAAACGATATCGCTTCGACTCCTTTACCGAAAAAGATTTCACCGTATATGTAGGTCAGGAATTCACATTAGATTCCATCATGGCACAGATGAGCGGCCAGGTCCCGGAGAAAAGCCTCACCCGCCTGATGCGCCTCACCCGCACCAAAGGCTTCCCACCCTACATCTACACAGGGGCCTATCGCATCACCGCAAAGATGAACGTTGTCGAGGTATACGACCTGCTGACATCAGGCAACATTTCGCCCGTACGCATCACCTTTCACAACCTGCGCACAAAGAAAGATTTCGCCCGCTCCATGGATAAACAACTCATGCTCTCCCAGGATGAAGTTCTTGCTCTCTTGAACGACGAAGAATTCTGCCGGGAAAAAGGATTTACGCCCGACAATATCCCGGCCATGCTACTGCCAGACACCTACGACGTGTATTGGAACATATCGGCCAAGAGCCTGCTCGACCGCATGGAAAAGGAATATAACATTTACTGGAACGATGAACGCCGTGAAAAAGCCCGCCAAGCCGGACTCAGCCCCATCGAAGTTGCCACCCTGGCCTCCATCGTCGAAGAAGAGACTAACATCGCCGACGAAATGCCCATCATTGCTGGTCTCTACATCAACCGCCTGAGAAAGAGAATTCCGTTGCAAGCCGACCCCACCATAAAATTTGCAGTGGGCGATTTCGGACTCAAACGCATTCTGAAAAAGCACCTCCGCATCGACTCACCCTACAACACCTACAAACATTATGGGCTTCCTCCCGGGCCGATACGCATCGCCTCCAAACGGGCCATAGAAGCAGTTCTCAACTACGACAAAAACAACTACATCTACATGTGTGCCAAAGACGACCTCTCGGGCCGACATAACTTTGCCGCCACACTGGCCGAGCACAACTACAATGCCCGACAATACCACAAAGCCCTGAACGAACTAAAAATCATGAAATAATCCACCACACGCATCCATTATCCTCAATAAACAATATTGAGGATTCTTCCCGAGACTTCATCACCTCGATATTCCTGCAAGGTTGTGGAGACAAATCCGTCTTTTATATTGCGCTCACACGTAAACATAAAACAACTAGGCTACCACTAAAAGCAGCCCTCCTATATACACCCGACCCAATATACGCAATCTAGTCAGCAACAGGCATGACAAAATAATCCACCTAACCCACTGATACACAACAAAAAAGGGAGACCTTCAACGTCTCCCTTCACGTGGTCCCACTTGGGCTTGAACCAAGGACCCCCTGATTATGAGTCAGATGCTCTAACCAACTGAGCTATAGGACCGTTTTTCCATCTATTGTATATTGCCTTTGAAAAGGCTCTCCGGAAAAGCGATGCAATATTACGACATTTTCTTTAAACAGCCAAATTTTTATTGGTTTTTTACATGATAAAATCACGGCCGGCCTTGTAGTACATCTGTTCTTGGCAAGTTTACTTACCCATAAATAGAGCTGTTATTGCTTCGTTGATACGTTGCAGGGGAAAATAAACGTTAATATAACGTCAAACGTCTTTTAGATGATAAAGAAATGTGTACTTTTGTTTTGTTTTATAACGTAAGATGCAAATTATTGATTATCCTCAACACACACAGATCAAGGCCATGGTGGCCACTATCGGTTTTTTTGACGGAGTGCACTCGGGCCATAAATCATTGATTGCAGAGGTGCGCCGAATAGCTGCTGAGAGTCAATTGGCGTCGGGTATCGTCACATTTAAATGTCACCCTAAAACTGTATTATCGGGAAAACCTATGCCATTGATTACATCGACAGAAGAACGCCTCGAGCGTTTGGCTGCAACCAAGGTAGATTATTGTGTGCTGTTGGATTTTAACCTCGATATGGCCCAAATGTCGGCTCACGACTTCATGGCATTTCTGCGAGACAATTACCATATACAGCACTTGGTGGTGGGTTATGACCACCGGTTCGGCCACAATGTCAATGAAAGCTACGACGATTATTGTCGTTTCGGAGAAGAATTGGGTATAAAAATCTCTCGGGCCACGGTTTGTAAGCCCGATGGACACAAAGTCAGTTCTTCGATTATCAGGAAACTACTCAGCGAGGGGAATGTGAAAGAAGCTTCATTCCTACTTTCCTATGATTATCAACTCGAAGGGCGTGTTGTAGCCGGACATCAAATAGGGCGTCGTATCGGATATCCGACGGCCAATATCGTCAGTCTTTGCCCGCAGAAGATTATTCCGGCAAATGGGGTCTATGCAGTACGTGTATATCTTGAAGACAACATCGAACGCTGCGGTATGTTGAATATCGGAACACGTCCCACGGTCGATGAGACCGATCACGAAAGAAGTATCGAGGTCCATATTTTTGATTTTAACAAATCCATTTATGGTCAAACTATCCGCATTGAGTTTGTCGCCTATCTCCGCCCCGAACGACGCATGGATGATATTGAGGCTCTCAGATACCAATTGTCTATTGACAAAGAAATTGCTCGTGGCCTTCTCATCTGAATAGAATGAATATTATACGATAAGCGC
>CAJLYN010000251.1 GCA_905210875.1 uncultured Bacteroides sp.
GCCTGCCGCAATGATTACGCCGACGCCAATCAGCCACCACCCGCCAACGGGAATGAGCAGGCAACCCAGCAGGCAGGCAACTCCCAGTGTAGCGGCCGTGGCCGCAAGCATGGCCCGGGGAGAGATGTCGCCTGCTGCTACGGCGCGGCGCGGCCCTACGCGGTCGGCCTTGTCGCTGCCTTTACGGTAGTCGAAATAGTCGTTGCCGAAATTCGATGCAATCTGGGCCAGCAGTGCAAAGAAGAAACAGAGCGCCGCGACTCCCCAGTGTACGACTCCGTGAGCCCAGGCCAGGGCTGTGGCCAGTAGCACGGGGCTTACCGAGGTAGCCCATGTGCGAGGACGGGCGGCTTCAATCCATATTTTGAGACGGTTGGCCTGAGAGTGTTTCATGTCGGGTAAAAAAGATTTTTCCAAAAGTACAGATTTTATGCCGAACCCCGAGCCGGCAAGATGAAATTTTTTCCTACATTTGACACAAATTTGATTCTCTCATTTAAATAGGAAAAATATGTTTTCAGGAATAGTAGAAGAGGCCGCTCCCGTAGTGGCATTGCGTCGCGAACAAGGTAATCTGCACCTGACGTTGTCGTGCAGTTTTGCCTCGGAACTGAAAATCGACCAGAGTGTGGCTCATAATGGAGTGTGCCTTACCGTGGTGAGTCTCGACGGTGATACCTATACGGTGACGGCGATACAGGAGACGCTCGACCGTAGCAATCTGGGCCTCCTGAAAGTGGGCGACAAGGTCAATCTCGAACGCAGTATGCTCATGAACGGACGCCTCGACGGCCACATCGTACAGGGCCATGTCGACTGTACGGCACGCTGCACTCGTGTCGAAGAGGCCGACGGAAGCTGGTATTACACCTTTGTCTACACCTCTACCCCCGAAATGGTGCGTGAGGGTTATACCACCGTAGAGAAGGGTTCCATTACGGTCAATGGCGTGAGCCTCACCGTGTGCAATTCGCAGCCCGGCAGCTTTCAGGTGGCCATCATACCCTATACCTACGAACATACCAACTTCCACCAGATTGTCGAGGGTAGCATTGTGAATCTCGAATTTGATATTATCGGCAAATACATCAGCCGTATCATGACCTACGGGAAATAATCGGCCTAAAAAGAGTGTGTTATGGAACGCTTTCTTGAATTGGTGGCCCGCCGCCAAAGCGACCGCCGCTTCGATGCTGACCGGCCGGTGGAGCCGGAGAAGATAACCCGTATCGTGGAAGCTGCCCGGCTGGCCCCTTCGGCCTGTAATTCGCAGCCGTGGCATTTTGTCGTGGTCGACGCCCCCGATACAAAGAACCGGGTGGCCGATGCTGCCGCCAGTCGGGGGCTGGGTATGAACCATTTTACCAAGCAGGCACCCGTGCATCTGCTCATTGTCGAGGAGTCGGGCAATCTTACATCAACTTTTGGCGGGTGGGTCAAGAGCAAGCATTTTCCGCATATCGATATAGGCATTGCCGCTGCCCACATTGCATTGGCAGCAGCCGATGAGGGGCTGGGCTCGTGCATTGTCGGCTGGTTCGACGAAGCGGCGGTGCGCAAAGTCCTGGGTATCCCCTCGGGAAAACGTGTGTTGCTTGATATTGTTATCGGGTATTCGACCGACCCCCTGCGAGTGAAATCTCGTCGTGCATTGGCACAGGTTGTCTCACACAACCGATACGGAGAGCCCTACGAGGAATAATCGGAGAAACCCTTTGCGAAACAGCTTTTTTACCTTATTTTTGCGAAGAAATTCATACACTATGAGCGATCAACGTTATAATCTGAGAGGTGTTTCGGCCTCAAAAGAAGATGTGCACAATGCCATCAAGAACATCGACAAGGGAATTTTCCCGAAAGCATTCTGTAAGATAATTCCTGATATTTTGGGTGGAGACCCGCTCTATTGCAACATTATGCATGCCGACGGCGCCGGTACGAAATCGTCTCTGGCCTATATGTACTGGCGTGAGACGGGCGACCTCTCGGTGTGGAAAGGCATTGCACAAGATGCTCTGATTATGAATATCGACGACCTGCTCTGTGTAGGTGCTACCGACAATATTCTGGTCTCTTCGACCATCGGTCGCAACAAGCTGCTGGTACCGGGCGAAGTAATCTCGGCCATTATCAACGGTACCGATGAACTGCTGGCCGAGTTGCGCGACATGGGGGTGGGCGTCTATGCTACCGGCGGAGAGACGGCCGATGTGGGCGACCTGGTGCGCACCATCATCGTCGACAGTACCGTTACCTGCCGCATGAAACGCAGCGACGTTATCGACAATGCACACATACGTCCCGGCGATGTGATTGTAGGTATGGCATCGTATGGGCAGGCAACCTATGAAAAATCCTATAACGGAGGCATGGGCAGCAACGGACTTACCTCGGCCCGTCATGATGTTTTTTCCAAATACCTGGCCGCGAAGTATCCCGAGAGTTACGATGCTGCCGTGCCCGATGAATTAGTCTATTCGGGACAGATGCGCTTGACCGATGCCATAGAAGGGCTCGGTATCGATGCCGGCAAACTGGTGCTCTCGCCTACACGTACGTATGCACCCGTCATCAAGAAAGTCCTCGACGAGTTACGCCCTCATGTACATGGTATGGTACACTGTTCGGGTGGCGCGCAGACCAAGGTGATGCACTTTGTGGAGAACATGAAGGTGGTGAAAAACAACCTCTTCCCCGTACCCCCGCTTTTCCGCCTCATTCGCGAACAGTCGGGTACCGATTGGCAGGAGATGTACAAGGTATTCAACATGGGGCATCGCATGGAGGTGTATCTCGCACCCGAATATGCCCAGACGGTTATCGACATTACCCGTTCGTTCGGTATCGACGCTCAGGTGGTGGGTTATGTGGCTTCTGCCGAGAAAAACCAACTCGTCATCGAATCTGAGTTCGGACATTTTGAATATTGAATATAGTCGGGGGGAGGTGCGAGCGTTTCTTCTCCCGGGTTGTTTTGAACAA
>CAJLYN010000252.1 GCA_905210875.1 uncultured Bacteroides sp.
TCAGTTTCGGACGTTCGCGCAAGGCTACCTCTTCCATCATGTCATAATCGACATATCCGGTATCTTCTTTTACGCCGTATTCAAGCGGTTGGAACATCAGTCCCGAGAAGTTGACGGGCGAACCGTGTGAGAGGTGTCCGCCGTGCGAGAGGTTCAGACCGAGGAATTTGTCGCCGGGGTTCAGTACGGCCATAAATACGGCCATGTTGGCTTGGGCTCCCGAGTGGGGTTGTACGTTGGCCCATTCGGCATTGAAAATCTCTTTCAGCCGGTCGATGGCAAGTTGTTCCGACTGGTCTACCACCTCGCAACCGCCATAGTAGCGTTTGCCGGGATAGCCTTCGGCATATTTGTTGGTCAGACAGGAACCCATGGCTTCCATAACCTGGTCACTGACAAAATTTTCCGAGGCGATAAGTTCGATGCCTTTCATCTGACGCTGACGTTCGCGGGCGATGATGTCGAAAATGGCGTTGTCTCTCTTCATTGCTTTTGAATTAATTTTTTAGTGTTCCGCTATAAGTTGAAAGAAAGGGCAAAGATAATCTTTTTTTGTGGCTTGTGTGGCAAGTCTTGCGTGAAAAATCATTTTCTTTTTTTCTCGACCGACCAGCCGAACTTGCCGATGGGCTCACCCGTCTTGTAGTAGTGGCCGTGAGAGTAGACCAGCAGGCCGGCTTTCTCCATGTCGAATGCTCCGGTTTCGGCATCGATGTAGGCGTTGTCGGCCAGCACACCTTCCACGTCGGCGATGAACATGTCGTGGCTTCCCAGGTGCAGCACTTCGCGCACATTGCATTCGATACTCAGCGGTGCCTCCTTGATGTAGGGCGCTGCTACCTTGTCGGAGGGTACGGGTGTGAGACCGCACTCGGCAAACTTGTCGTAGTCTTTGCCCGAGCGCACGCCGCACCAGTCGGTAACGCGAGCCAGCTCTTCGGTGGTGAGGTTGATGACGAATGCCATGTTGCGCTCGATAATGGGGTGGGAGTAACGTTCGGGCCGTATCGATACATAGCACATGGGCGGGTTGCTGCATATCGTTCCCACCCAACTGGCCGTGAGTACGTTGTATTCGTCGGGGGTGGCTCCGCAGCTGATGAGGGCCGCCGGCAGCGGATATATCATTGTGCCCGGTTTCCAAGCCGTCTTTTCGCCCGAAGGGCTTATGCGCTGTTTCTCCATGGCCTGGCTATTTGAGCTTGATTTCTTCTTTGGTGATGGCTTGCTCGCAGTAACGGCATTTCACGACGATATGTTCTTTGTCGATAACGTCGAAGACCGTGGGCATCGGCTCGTTGTTGGTGATGCACTTGGGGTTGGCGCAGCGTATGATGTCGCGCAACTCATCGGGCAGGCTGACCGTCTGTTTGCTGATGACGGCGTAATTCTTGATGATGTTGATTTTGGCGTTGGGGGCAAGTATGGCAATTTTGTTCAGCTCGTCTTCCTTGAAATAGGTGTCGGCGATTTTTATGATGCCCTTTTTACCTATTTTTTTGCTGCACAGGTTATTGCCGATGGTAATGTTCTTGTCGATGTGGTCGAGATGGAGCAGCGAAACGACTTTGAACAGTTGTTCCGAGGGTATGTGGTCGATGACGGTGCCGTTTTCGAGGGCGGCGACTTTCAGTTCTTTATCGGATAGTTCCATGGTGAAAATCTTTTTGAGGTGAGATTAGTCGTTGATTTTGATGCCCAGTACTTTGCAGATGATGGCTTGGCGGGCATAGAGGCCGTTCTTGGCCTGCTCGAAGTAGTATGCCTTGGGGTTGTTGTCGACATCGTAGGCAATCTCGTTGACCCGGGGCAGGGGGTGCAGAATACGCAGGTTGGGCTTGCTGTTTTCGAGCATGGCGTTGCGCAGGGTGTAGACGTTTTTCACCTTCTCGTATTCCATCAGGTCGGTAAACCGCTCGCGTTGCACGCGGGTCATGTAGAGAATGTCGGCTTGGTTGATAATCTCTTCGGTGAAGTCGTGCTGTTCGGTGTAGGCGATACCCAGCTTGTCACAGTAGATTTTGTATTCTTCGGGCATCTTCAATTCGTCGGGAGCCACAAAGTGGAACGTAGGGTGGAAGTGCGACATGGCCATGAGCAGCGAGTGTACCGTGCGGCCGTATTTGAGGTCGCCTACCATGGTGATGTTGAGATTTTCGAGAGTGCCTTGTGTCTTGTAGATGGAGTAGAGGTCGAGCATCGTCTGCGAAGGGTGTTGGTTCGACCCGTCGCCGGCGTTGATGATGGGTTTGGGCGACACCTCCGAGGCGTAGCGGGCGGCTCCGTCGAGGTAGTGACGCATGATGATGAGGTCGACATAGTTGCTCACCATGATGATGGTGTCTTTCAGTGTCTCACCTTTGGTCGAACTGGTGGTCGAGGCGTCGGAGAAGCCGATGATGCGGCCGCCCAGCCGGTTTACGGCCGTCTCGAAACTCAGTCGGGTGCGGGTGGAGGGCTCAAAAAACAGGGTGGCGATAACCTTGCCGTCGAGAACGTGGCGATTGGGATTTTTCTCAAAGAGTTTGGCTGTTTCCAGCACTTCCAAGATTTCTTCTTTGGAATAATCGGTGATAGATACTAAACTCTCGTTTCTTCTCATAGTGTTTATTATTTGAAAGGATAAGACACAAAAAAGACCGATACGGTCGCTGGCGGCGTTCCGGTCGGTCGGGGGCTTAACAGATGAGAAACAACGTTTTCCATAACGAGCTGTCGCTCCTTATGCCTTGTTACGACCCTATGTTTCATCACCCGTTTCATATATCACACAAAAGTACAAAAAAAATGTTTCTGCCAACCTTTCTGCAATAAAAATTTATTCGTAGGAGAGATTGTATTGGTTAAGGCTCGAAGATGTCGGAGTATTCTGCGTTTATAGAGTTTTGGGATAAAAATATTTATATATTTGTTGGACTTTTTAATTCGACATGAAAAAAGAAATTCAATCGCTTTATGTGT
>CAJLYN010000253.1 GCA_905210875.1 uncultured Bacteroides sp.
AGAAAGTTTATGCTGTAAATCTGGGTTCGGCCGATCAGTTGTATACTTCTCCTGCCTATTATTTGCAGCAGAACGATGTGGTATATGTGGAACCCAACGATACAAAATCACGACAATCTACTGTTAATGGCAACAATGTACGATCTACCTCTTTCTGGTTATCATTGGCATCGCTTCTCACGACTATTGCCGTACTTATTTTTAATTGATAATTTGATAACGAAAATATATAGTAATGGCTGTTGAAAAAAAATTACAACAAGATAAAACCGACGATTTCATCAGAATCCAGGATTTGTTTTATTTGTGCCTTTCTAAGTGGTATTGGTTTCTCATTTCTTTGATTGTAACCATGGGTGTAGCAGCAATATATCTGCTGAAAACGCCACAGGTATTCACCCGCTCGGCAATGATTCTCATCAAAGATGAGTCACAGGGAAAATCAATGTCGAGTGATATTGGATTTTCCGAATTGGGCCTTTTTCAAAGCAATACCAATGTCAACAACGAATTGGTGGCTTTGCAATCGCCCTCGGTGATGACCGAAGTTGTTCGTCGGTTGCATTTGGATATGAATTATAGCATTGACGGTCGTTTTCACAAAGAGGTAGTTTACGGAACCGCATTACCTGTCAACGTAACTATTTCTGGCCTATCCGATAGTGAGTCGGCCTCGTTCATTTTGCAATTGCATGCTGACGGGACATATACGTTGACACAGTTTGCTCGTAACGGTGAAATGATACACAATGGAGCTGGTGAGTTGTCGGGCAAGTTGGGGGTGGCTCTTTCTACACCCGTAGGAGAGGTAACTGTTATGCCGTCGGTTCAATATACCACAGGAATAGATTCCAAAATATATGTGCAACGCGTGCCGCTCTATGCTACGGTCAATAGATATAGTTCACAATTTTCGGCTTCACTCGAAGATGAGAAATCGACCGTAATTCGTTTAACAATTAACGATGTATCGACACAAAGAGCCGAAGATGTACTGAATACGATTATCTCGGTATATAATGAGAATTGGGTAAAAGACAAAAATCAGATTGCCGTCAGTACCTCTATGTTTATCGATGACCGTTTGGCAATAATAGAGAAGGAACTAGGTACAGTCGATGAAGATATCTCTTCTTACAAGAGTGAGCATCTTCTGCCCGATGTGCAGAGCGCCTCTAGTATGTATTTGTCGCAGAGTAGTGAAATCAATGACAAATTATTAGCGCTGAACAATCAGTTGTATATGACTCGCTATATACGGAATTATTTGACAAACGAGGCTAACGTTAACGCGTTGTTGCCGGCAAATTCCGGAGTTGAAAGTTCTGGTATCGAATCTCAAATTGCAGAATACAATACCCAATTGTTGCAACGTAACAGTTTGGTGGCAAGCAGTAGTGAGAGCAACCCGTTGGTCGTAGATCTCGACAAGGCTTTGGCTTCTATGCGAGAGGCTATTATAACTTCAATTGACAATCAACTCGTCACGCTCGAAACACAAATCAACACACTTCAACAGAGTGAAAAGCAGACAACCGAGCGTATTGCGGCCAATCCCGACCAGGCCAAGTATCTATTATCGGTTGAGCGGCAACAAAAGGTCAAAGAATCGTTGTACCTTTTCTTGCTTCAAAAACGTGAAGAGAATGAGCTTTCTCAGGCATTCACCGCCTACAATACTCGCATCATAGCACCACCGGTCGGCCCGATGTATCCCACCTCACCCGTAAAAAAGAATATATTTTTGGTGGCGTTGGCATTAGGTATACTTATACCGGTCGTGATTATTTTCATTCGTGAGAATATGAATACCAAGATACGCGGTCGCAAAGATTTGGAGTCGTTATCGTTACCGCTTATTGGAGAAATTCCACTTTCGGTTTCTCATGATGGAAAATCAAGAGGACTCTTGAAACGTATATTTACTACGAATAATACCAGACAGAAAAAAGGGCAACGCACGGCCTTGCAGTTGTTCACAGTCAATTGGAACCGTGGGGCAAAATCTAAAATCGAAGAAGCTCCTCGTCTGGTGGTTAAAGATGGTAGGAGAGATGTCGTGAACGAAGCTTTTCGGGTATTGCGCACCAATCTAGAATTTATCGTACCACAAGACCGGCTGTCGAATATCATTGTCGTAACTTCGTTCAACCCTGGTAGCGGTAAGACATTCTTGACCTTGAATATCGCCGAGAGTCTGGCTATTAAAGGTAAAAAGGTTTTGGTTATCGATGGCGATTTACGCCGAGCTTCGACTTCATCGTTTATCGGTTCGCCCAAACTCGGATTAAGTAACTATTTGGCCAAATATACCGATGATATCGACGGTATTATAGTGACGGACAAAGACAAGTTGAGTTTCAGTATTCTGCCCGTAGGTGTTATTCCCCCCAATCCCACAGAATTGCTCGAAGAGAAGCGCTTCAGCGACTTGATTGATAAAGTACGGCCAAAATACGATTATATCTTCATAGACTGTCCTCCCGTCGAAATAGTGGCCGATACGGCCATTATTGAGAAACTGGCCGACCGTACACTCTTTGTTGTCCGCGCCTCTCTGCTCGAGCGTTCCATGCTTCCCGTGTTGGAGACCATGTACGAAGAGCATAAACTCAAAAACATGTCACTCATACTCAATGGTACACAAGACAGTGGCAGTCGCTACGGTTACAAATACGCCTACCACTATGGGTATGGAAATTATTAATATTTGATTATTCCTAAAATTTTTTGGCATGAAAACATACAATATTGCTATTGCAGGAACAGGTTATGTGGGGCTTAGTATAGCCACTCTATTGAGCCAACATCATCATGTGGTGGCTGTAGATATAATTCCCGAAAAAGTTAATCTTATTAATCAGAGAAAATCGCCGATTCAAGATGATTATATAGAAAAGTTCTTGGCAGAAAAGCCTTTGGACTTGGTGGCAACCTTGGATGGGGAGTC
>CAJLYN010000254.1 GCA_905210875.1 uncultured Bacteroides sp.
ACGCCACACGCGCCATGGTGGCCGCCGTCGCCGCCCGGCTCGGCATCACCATCGACCTCTCGACTATCGTACCGCCGTCGCCCCCCGCACCGGTCATCAGGCTGACGGGCAGGAGTGACGACTTCGCCCGCGCCGTATGGCAAACCTACGACCCCTTGAACGACAGCGCCGCCTTGAAAAGCGCCCCCGAGACCTTTGAACAACTGCGCGGCAACTACCCGCTGCGGCGAGAGTTCGGCGCCTATACCCTCACCCCTGCCACCTTCGCCCGCGACTTCGAGGGCTGGGGCTTCACCATCAAATCGTAACCAACCCAATAACCCCATACTGCCATGACCGATAAAAAAGAGCAAATAAGAGAGACCCTCGCCTACTACCTCGACCTGACTCTTCCAGAGATGAAAGACGAACTGACTCTCAACGAATTGGAGCTGGATGAAGTAGACATCGAAGAGTTGCTTCTTACCTTGGAAGATGAACTGGGAATACCCCTGGGCAACCTCTCACCAACCCTCGACATACCTTCCGCCCCGACTCTCGAAAACCCCATCACCCCCGGAACGACCATAAAAGAGCTTGTCGAATACATCGACAAACGGTTGCAGGCATAAAATGTCTCTTCACAAATTCAAGAAAATTGTCGCCTCTAAACGTATTTTAGAGAAATTGCCAACTCTAAATCACCAAAATCACCCATTTTATTGCACACAATACGGCATAGTGTGCAATAAACTGTAACTTTCTGACGAAAATATTTTTTTCTTTGAAGAAAAAGCCGTTTCTTTGCCACGCAAATAAAAATTAGACCAACTAATTTACTAACTAAAAACTGGAAGTTATGTCTGAAATTGCATCAAGAGTTAAAGCTATTATCGTCGACAAACTGGGTGTCGAAGAATCTGAAGTAACCAACGAAGCCAGCTTCACCAATGACCTGGGTGCCGATTCTCTCGACACGGTTGAATTGATCATGGAATTCGAAAAAGAATTCAATGTAACTATTCCCGACGATCAAGCTGAAAAAATCACGACTGTAGGCGACGCTATTTCCTACATCGAAGCTAACACCAAGTAAAAACGACCCTCTCTTAAACCTTATGGAATTAAAAAGAGTCGTAGTAACAGGCCTCGGAACAGTTACCCCATTGGGCATAGGTGTCGAAGAGACATGGAACGCCCTCGTAAATGGAGTAAGTGGCGCCGGGCCTATTACTCATTTTGATGCGTCTCTCTTCAAGACGCAATTCGCTTGCGAAGTAAAAGGGTTTGATCCCACCAAATATCTCGATAGGAAAGAAGCTCGCAAATTCGACCGCTACGCCCAAATGGCCGTAGCTTCGGCCAAAGAAGCCATCGAAGATTCGGGCATCGACTTGGAGAAAATAAACAAAAATCGTGTAGGCGTCATCTATACGTCGGGCATCGGAGGTATCCGCACATTTGAAGACGAAATGCGCGCATACGACCCCGAAAAAGGGCCCAAATTCAATCCGTTCTTCATTCCGAAAATGATTGCCGACATCGCAGCCGGCCAGATTTCGATGATTTACGGCTTCCACGGTCCCAACTTTGCTACAGTATCGGCCTGCGCTTCATCGACCAATGCCCTTATCGACGCATTTAACTATGTGCGCTTGGGAATGGCCGACATGATTCTTTCGGGTGGAGCCGAAGCCCCCATCTCCGTAGCCGGAGTGGGTGGTTTCAACGCCATGCACGCGCTCTCGACCCGCAACGACGACCCGCAACACGCCAGCCGTCCGTTCAGCGCCAGCCGTGACGGATTTGTCATGGGTGAAGGTGCCTCCTGCCTTATTCTCGAAGAGTTGGATCACGCACTCGCCCGCGGTGCCAAAATCTACGCCGAAGTTATCGGTGGTGGCATGTCGGCCGATGCTTACCATCTCACCGCCACCCACCCCGAAGGACTGGGAGCCAAACTCGTGATGGAGAACGCCTTGGCCGATGCACACATCAAACCCGAAGAGGTCGATTACATCAACGTACACGGTACCTCTACTCCGGTAGGCGACATCTCCGAGGCCAAAGCCATCAAGCAAGTATTCGGTGAACACGCTTACAAGCTCAATATCAGTTCGACCAAATCGATGACCGGACACCTTCTCGGTGCCGCCGGCGCTACCGAAGCACTGATATGCGTAAAAACCATTGAAAACGATATCGTGCCGCCGACCATCAACTTCACCGAAGGCGATGAAGACCCCGAAATCGATTATAAACTCAACTTCACGTTCAACAAAGCACAAAAAAGAACCGTCAACGTGGCTCTCTCCAACACCTTTGGATTCGGTGGTCACAATGCCAGTCTTATTGTGAGAAAATTCACGAAATAAGGACGTGTTTAAGAACACCATCTTCTCCATAAGGCTCTTTATGTTACGGCATAAAGAGCCTTATTTGTCTTTTTATAAACTGCTGGGGTTCTATCCGAGACGCATCGAGTTATATAGACAGGCTCTCACACACCGCTCGGCCACACTTTCCGACAAAGATGGGCGTAAAATCAACAACGAACGGCTCGAATTTCTGGGCGACGCCGTATTCACCCTCGTAACGGCCGATATTCTGTACCATACCTTTCCCGACAAAAACGAAGGATTTCTCTCCAACTCGCGTGCCCAGATTATCCGTCGCGAAAATCTCAACCGCATCGCCGAAGAGATGGGACTCTGTTCGCTGGTACAGGCCGACATACAGTTTACCTCTCACAACAACTACATCTACGGAAACGCCTTTGAGGCCCTTATCGGCGCCATCTACCTCGACCAGGGTTTCAAGACCTGCCGGCGCTTCATCGCCGAGCGCATCTTCGCCCGCCACATCGACCTGAAAAACATCACACAGACCGATATCAACTTCAAGTCAAAACTGGTAGAATGGGGGCAGCGCCACCGCGTAGCCGTCGACTGGAAG
>CAJLYN010000255.1 GCA_905210875.1 uncultured Bacteroides sp.
AGGTACACGAGGGATTGAACCAGGCAGTGTTGTTTCCCGGCCGGGTCGAGAGTTTACGGCGTTTACCTTTCCGGTCGATGCAGTAGAGCGTGCGGTAAAGAGGACCTTCCTCGGTCGACTGGTAATAGATGTTGCCCCGGGCATCGCGTCCGTAATAATCGGTAACCACCCACTCTCCCGCGGTAACGGTGCGTTGCAGCTTACCGTCGTAGCCATACTGGTAGATGTGGCGGGAGCCGGGCTTCTCGGGGAAGGGCATGAAACAGTCGGGATAGAAAACGGCCGATGTAATGTCTTCTTCGTTGATGTAGGTATCGCTCGTATCTTCATAAAGGAGTCGGGTGGTCTCTTTCTCTATATCGACGGCCAGCAGGCGTATGTGATTCTGCAACCGGTTGAGGGCCGTAACGACCCACTCGCCGGTGCGCGGTATTATGTTGATGGCCGGGAGATAGGTCTCACTGTCGACCGGCAGAGCCACGGCATGAGGGGCATCGTCGTTTTCTTTCCATACCCTGAACGAGATGCGGCTGTTGTCGGCACCGGCCACGGGATATTTAAATCCGGCATAACGGGGATAGACATCGTCGGGTGCGTCGTAGCGGCCCGAAGGGGTACAGAAAAACTGCATGGGATACTCCTGCACGTCGCTCTCGTCGGTGCGAACAAAGGCCAATGCCCGACTGTCGGGCGACCAAGCCATCAGGCGGGTCTGGGCAAACTCCTCTTCATACACCCAGTCGGTAACGCCGTTGAGTATCTTGTTTTTCTCGCCGTCGTGCGTTACCTGCACTTCGCTGCCGTCGAGGAGATTCTTTACATAAATATTGTTTTCGTGAACAAAGGCCACCCGTGTTCCGTCGGGCGACAGCGTGGCAATCTGCTGCTTGGGGAACTGCTCCGACAAGGGTTGCAACGCATGGCTTCCCACCCGCGTGAAGTAGTAGGCGGCACGGAACGACCGGCGATATATCATCTCCACATCGGTATAGATGAGCATACGGTCTTCGTCTTCTCCAAAGGAATATCCCGAGATGCTCTGCACCGGCTTCCCGGGCACGCGTGCCACGTCGAGCAGGGTATCGACCACTTCGCCCGTGGCATAGGCATAGCGCACGATGCATGTGCGGTCGGGCGAGAGACAGGTATAATGCACACCATCGGCCAAGGGGCGTATCCCGGCCACCGACTTCGCCCGGTATTTTCCCGAAAAGAGGTCGTCGACCTCCATCGAAGAGAGCGGTGCCGCGCCCACTGTCAGCGCCACGGCACACAGGATTTCAGGTAAATTCAACTTCATATTTCATCGGTTTATTTATCGTCTTACAAAAATAAGGATTCGCTGCCAAAGAGAAAAATTTCAAAAGCAAATTGGCAGAAAGCTCCGAAAATTTCTACTTTTGCAATATATCTTGACAAGAACATCATGGACTACGGATTTATAAAGACAGCCACGGCTATTCCCCTCTGCCGGGTGGCCGACTGCCGCTACAACAGCGAACAGATTGTCGAACTGCTGCACGAGGCCGACCGTCAACAGGTCGAGCTGATTGTTTTCCCCGAATTGTGCATCACAGGCTATACCTGCGGCGACCTTTTCGGGCAGGCTCTTCTGCTGGAAGAGGCCGAGGCCGCACTGAGCCGCATCGTCAAGGCTTCGCGGGAGACCGACGTGCTGGCCGTTGTGGGGTGCCCGCTGGCACAAGGCAACCGCCTCTTCAACACGGCTGTCGTCGTAGGCCACGGAACGATATACGGCATTGTGCCCAAAAGCTTTCTGCCCAATTATAAGGAGTTCTACGAGAAACGGTGGTTCTGCCAGGCCGCCGAGGCCGAGGGCAACACCCTCACCTGCTGCGGGCAGGAGGTGCCTTTCGGTGCACGGCTGCTCTTCTCGTGGGGAAAAGCGGTCATGGCCGTGGAGTTGTGCGAAGACCTGTGGGTGGCTATTCCGCCGTCGTCGCATCATGTCCTGCACGGGGCCAACGTTATCGTCAACCTCTCGGCCAGCGACGAACTGGTAGGGAAACACCACTACCTCCGTCAGCTCATCGCGCAACAGTCGGCCCGCACAGTATCGGCCTACCTCTACGCCTCGTCGGGGCTTGGAGAGTCGTCGACCGACGTTGTTTTCGGAGGCAACGGCATCATTGCCGAGAACGGCATTCTGCTGGCCGAGAGCCAGCGCTTCTCCGATACAGCCCAGCTGACCGTTACCGAAATCGACGTCGAACGGCTCGTGTGCGAACGACGCATGAATACCGGTTTCTCAGCGTGCGCTACAACCGATGCCCCCTATCGTACCATCGCCGTGAAAATGGCCCGCCTCAACCTCAAAAAGCTCTCCCGGACGATCGACCCGCACCCCTTTATCCCACATATCGAGCAAATGCTCAACGAACGCTGCGAAGAGATTTTCAACATACAGGTTTCTGGACTGGTCAAACGGCTGAAACACACCGGAGCCCAAAACGTGGTGGTAGGCATATCGGGAGGCCTCGACTCGACACTGGCCCTGCTCGTTACGGTCAGAGCCTTTGACCGCCTGCACATCGACCGTTCACATATCTTCGGCATCACAATGCCGGGATTCGGCACAACCGACCGCACCTACAACAATGCGCTCGACCTCATGCGCTCGCTGGGGGTAACGATACGCGAAATCAGTATCAGAGAGGCCTGCCTGCAACACTTTGCCGACATAGGCCACGACAGAAACATACACGACGTAACCTACGAAAACAGCCAGGCCCGCGAACGCACACAGATACTGATGGACATTGCCAATCAGGTCAACGGTCTCGTCATCGGTACGGGCGACCTCTCGGAGCTGGCACTGGGCTGGGCAACCTACAACGGCGACCACATGTCGATGTACGGTGTCAATGCCGGTGTACCCAAAACACTGGTGCGTCACCTGGTGAGCTGGGTG
>CAJLYN010000256.1 GCA_905210875.1 uncultured Bacteroides sp.
CTCTACAAAGATGCCGAGGCTTCGGTCGAAGCCGGCATCGCCACCCGCAACGACCTGCTGCAAGTGCAGCTCAAACGCAATGAGGTGCAAAGCCAGCGCATACAGATAGAGAACGCCCTGAATCTCTCACGCATGGCCTTGTCGCAATATATCGGTGCCGAAAGCGACAGCCTCGACGTGGTGTTTGTCCTGACCGACTCGCTCCCCCTCTCGCCCGAACGGCTCTTTGTCGCCCCCCGGAGTGCGCTTGCCGAGACCAACGAGTACCGCCTCTTGTGCCAGAACGTAAAAGCCACGCGCTTACAGAAAAAAATGGCCATAGGCAAACATCTGCCTACGGTTGCCATCGGTGGCGCGTATGCCTATGACAACATAACCGACCACGATCACCCGTTCTGGATAGGCTTTGCCACCGTATCGGTGCCCTTGTCGGACTGGTGGGGCGGCGCCCACAGCATCAGGAAACATAAATTACAGGTGATGAATGCCGAGAATACCCTGAACGACAACAGCGAACAGCTCATCATACGCATGCAGCAGACCTGGAACGACATGAACGATGCCTACAAACAGGTAGTGATAGCCCACTCTTCCATCGAACAGGCCGAAGAGAATCTGCGCCTCAACACCGATTACTACCTGGCCGGCACCTGCACCATGAACGACTGGCTCGACGCCCAGTCGCTCTACCAGCAGAGCCGCGACAAATACATCGAATCGTATGCCGGCTTTGAGATTAAGAAACGGGAATACCTGCAAGCAACAGGCCGCTAACAGAGAGAGAAAAAAACGTGGTATTTTTTGCAACGACGCCCGGGTGTGCAGACTGGCACACTCGGGCGTCGGTATTATTCGCGGGAAAAAGGCTAAGAGAGTTCGAGACCGAAAACCTCTTTCAGGCGGTTGAGTTCAGGATTTTTCTCGGCCAGCAGCACAAAGCGTTCGCCGGGGCTGAAAGCCTTGGTGCGCTCCTGCCGTTCGCGTTCCCGCACCCGCATCGTCAGATGGGTGTTGTGCAGCTCGCTACGCAGGAAAGCAAGCAGGTCGGCCCCCCGGCCGTTGAGCTTGTCCATCTGCGCCCGGTTGTCTACCACCACCTCGAAGGTCGTGGCATCGAGCAGTTGCGGCATACACAGATACATTGTCTGCACCAGCACCGTCTCGGTGGGAATCTTCTTGGTAAACCGCAGCCACGCATCGTGCAGGGCATCAAGCGTAAAGGCTTCGTGCATCTCGACCGGCGTGTCGGGCACGACGACAGGTGCCTCCGAGGGGTCAGGTTCGACACCGTGTTTGAGCGAGATACGAGGCACCTTGCGCACCGTAGCCCGTGCCTGCGACGCCGATGGTGGGGGTGGCGACACATGCACATGGGAGGCTGCAGGAGCCTCCTCCCGGGGCGGGGGAGGGACAGACGGTCCAGGAACCTCGGCAGCCGGCTTATTTGTATGCGCGGTGGTCGGCGGCACCGCTGCGGGAGGGTTTGTCCCTGAGGCCTGACGCTGAGAAGGAACAGCTACCGATGGTATCGGAGCCCCCGACAAGGGAGCAGCTTCGGCCGGCATTGCCAACGCGCATATCTTTATGAGCATCAGTTCCACAAGCAGGCGCTTGTTGTTGCTGATGCGGTAATCGAGGTCGCACCGGTTGCTCAACTCCATGGCCGTATAGAGAAATCGCTTGTCGCACCGGGCAGCCTGCCGGGCATACTGCTCGGCAACGGTGGCTCCCACGTCGAGCAGCGGCAGGGTGGCGGCGTCTTTGCTCACCATGAGGTCGCGGAAGTGGCTGCTCAGGCCGTTGACAAAGAGCTGGCCTCCGAATCCGGCACGCAGCACGGCATCGAAAACGAGCAGCGCTCCAGGCACGTCGCCGGCCAGCAAGGCATCGGTGAGCTTGAAGTAGTAGTCGTAGTCGAGAATGTTGAGATTCTCGATAGTGGCCTGGTAAGTGATATTCCCTCCCGACGAGGCTGCCACCTGGTCAAAGATGGAGAGGGCATCGCGCATACCACCGTCGGCCTTGCGGGCAATGACATTGAGGGCATCGTCTTCGACAGTATAGCCTTCCTGGGAGGCGACATAGTGCAGGTGGTCGACGATGTCGCCTATGGTGATACGTTGGAAATCGTATATCTGACAACGCGAAAGTATGGTGGGCAACAACTTGTGCTTCTCGGTGGTGGCCAAGATGAAGATGGCATGGTGAGGCGGCTCTTCAAGGGTCTTCAAGAAAGCATTGAAGGCGGCTGTCGAAAGCATGTGTACCTCGTCGATGATGAATACCTTGTAGCGTCCCAGTTGGGGCGGCACACGCACCTTGTCGATGAGGCTGCGTATCTCTTCGACCGAATTGTTAGACGCGGCATCGAGCTCGATAATGTTGTAGGAACGCTGCTCGTTGAAGGCGCGACACGACTCGCACTCGTTACAGGCCTCACCATCGGGGGTCGGATGTTCGCAGTTGATGGTCTTGGCAAAGATACGGGCACAAGTGGTCTTTCCCACTCCGCGGGTTCCGCAGAAGAGATAGGCATGAGCCAGCTTTCCGGTAATGACAGCGGCTTTGAGGGTCTGCACCAGAGCCTTCTGCCCCACCACCGAACGGAAGGTCGAAGGGCGATACTTCCGGGCCGATACGATATAATTGTCCATAAAAGAGTGTTTCTGCAAGAAAGACAAAGATACGGAATTGTTCGGGATTGGCATCAACGTCTTTTCAAAAAGAGAATCCCCTTTCAAGAAAAATAAGGGGAGTCAGGGAAAAAAAGTTTAAGCTTTCTCCTCTGCGGACAACTCGAAACTCAGCGGCAGCAGGTCGCCGGCCGATGCGGCGATGTATATCTCTTCGGCGCCGCACATGAGTACGCGCAGAGGGGCTCCGTAGCGGCTCTCGACCTCACGCATGACCTGCCGGCAACC
>CAJLYN010000257.1 GCA_905210875.1 uncultured Bacteroides sp.
CCTCTTCGCCGCCACGGGTGAGGAATACCGCTTCGACTTCCACATCACCGAGTCGTCGCCCGCCCGCGAAGCCGGCAGCACGGCCTACCTCAACGACTCGACGGCCACCGACCTCTACGGACAGCCTCGCCCCACCGACGGTACCCGACCCGACATCGGTGCCAGCAACTACACCCCACCCACTCTCGACGTGGAGTAAGCCGGCAATCCTCGACCGGAAGCGATAGACACTCCACAGATTGCTTATAAAAAACGGTTCTCTTTTTCATTGAAGAGAACCGTTTTTTCTTATCCAAAGAGGCAACTTCGGGCGCATCACTCTGCCCAGAGGCGACCTTGCCAGGTATTCCGCTCGCGCATACGTTGCAGGAGGCGTGCCGTAAACTCGTGGTTCTTCAACCCCCAGCGCGGCGCGATAAGCAGCGCATCGGGCGACTGGGAGACAAACCGCTCAACGACGATGTCGGGGCGCAGCCGTTCGATGAAATCGATGGCCAGGTCGACATACTCCGCCACGGTATAGGGATATATATCGGCCACCCCCTGCTCATATTCCAAGGCCAGCCGGGTGCCCCGAATGAGCTGTAACTGATGCAACTTGACCATCGTAAGCGGCAATTCCGAAAGGCGGGCGGCATGAGAAAGTATCGTTTCGCGGCTCTCGCCGGGCAGACCCAATATCATGTGTGCCCCCACAGGTATGCCGGCCGCGGCCGTACGTTGCACGGCATCGACGGCCGCGGCGTAGTCGTGCCCCCGATTGATGCGGGCCAGCGTCTCGTCGCAGGTGCTCTCGATGCCATACTCCACCATGAGATAACGGTCGCGGGCCAGGTCGGAGAGGTAGTCGAGCAGGTCGGGCGGCATGCAATCGGGCCGCGTACCGATGATGAGCCCCACCACCCCCTCGTGTGCCAACGCCTCTTCGTAGCAGGCCGCCAGATGGGGCGTCGTACCATAGGTATTGGTATAGGCCTGGAAATAGGCCAGGTATTTCATGTCGGGATACTTGCGGGCAAAGAAAGCGATACCCTCGTCGAGCTGCTCGGTAATGCTCCGCCCGGTGTGGCGGTAGTCGGGACTGAACGTCTGGTTGTTGCAATAGGTGCAGCCGCCGCGGCCCTTGGTACCGTCACGGTTGGGACAAGAAAATCCCGCATGAAGCGAGATTTTCTGTACCTTATAGGGAAACCGGGCGGCCAGGTAGCTGCCCATGTCGGCATAAAGCGGTCGAGAGGTATCTGCCGGCATCAGTGTCCGAAGTTTTTGTAAAATCCGACAATGGCCACGATGCCTTTGTGCAGGATATCGACGGGAATGTTCTCGTTGGGCGAATGGGTGGCATCGCTTTCGAGGCCGAAGCCCATGAGTATCGACTTGATGCCCAGCACCTGCTCAAAAACAGCAATAATGGGTATGCTTCCGCCCCGGCGCACAGCCAGCGGGCGTTTGCCGAAAGCCTCTTCGTAACCCTTCTCGGCAGCCTTGTAGGCCGGCAGGTCGATGGGGCACACATAGCTTTCGCCGCCGTGTATGGCCTCAATCTTCACCTGTACGGTATCGGGGGCCGTGCGGTTGAAGTGGTCTATCATCATCTGCTCAATCTTGTGGTGCTGCTGGTGCGGCACCAGACGGCACGAGAGTTTGGCATAGGCCTTGGAGGGAAGCACCGTCTTGGCGCCCTCGCCCGTGTAGCCACCCCAAATACCACACACGTCAAAGGTGGGACGTATGGCCGTGCGTTCGAGCGTCGTGAAGCCTTTCTCTCCGAAGAGGATCTTTACCCCCACGTTGGCCTTGTATTTTTCTTCATCATAGGGAACGGCTCCCAGCATATCGCGTTCTTCGCGCGACACCTCTTCGACATCGTCGTAGAAGCCGGGCAGGGTAATGCGGCCGTCGGCATCGGTCAGTGCGGCAATCATCTTGCACAGCACATTCACGGGATTGGCTACCGCCCCGCCGAAGTGTCCGGAGTGCAGGTCGCGGTTCCGTCACCTCGACCTGCCAGTAAGACAAGCCCCGCAATCCGGTCGTGATAGAGGGAATATCGGCCCCCACCATGCTGGTGTCGGATACCAGAATAACGTCGGCTTTGAGCAGGTCGGTATGTTTGCGGCAGAACTCCTCCACACCGGGCGAACCTATCTCTTCGCCACCCTCGATGATAAACTTCACATTGCAGCGCAGAAGCCCCTCATGAAGAGCATATTCAAAGGCTTTGAGTTGGAGAAACGACTGACCTTTATCGTCGTCGGCCCCGCGGGCATAAAGAATTCCGTCCTTGACAACCGGCTCAAACGGCTCGGTCTTCCAGAGAGAGAGGGGCTCTACCGGCATCACATCGTAGTGGCCGTAAACGAGCACCGTAGGCCAGGCCGGGTCGATAATCTTCTCGGCAAAAACGACGGGAGCCGCCGACGTGGGCATCACCTCGGCCCGATCGACACCGGCAGCCAGCAGCAACTCCCGCCAGCGGGCAGCACAGGCCTCCATATCGGCCCGGCGGGAAGAGTCGGAACTGATGGATGGAATACGAATGAGCGAAAAGAGTTCTTCGAAGAATCGGGCACTATGGGCCTCGATGTAAGAGTTGATGTCCATATCTGTAAGGTTTAAAGGTGTTTGGTCTTGTTCATCAGATAGTGGTCGAGCACCACCATGGCCGCCATGGCCTCGACAACGGGTACGGCACGGGGCAAGACACACGGGTCGTGCCGGCCACGGGCTTTGACCACGACGCTATTGCCGTCGCGGTCGATGGTCTCGACATCGCGCAACAGGGTAGCCACAGGCTTGAAGGCCACACGGAAGTAAATATCCTGACCGTTGGAGATACCGCCTTGGATACCGCCCGA
>CAJLYN010000258.1 GCA_905210875.1 uncultured Bacteroides sp.
CAATCCCATAAAATGTTCTTCTCTCTTTTGGAGATTATGAAAAAAAGTGACTCCGACAGGATTCAAACCTGTAACCTTCTGATCCGTAGTCAGATGCTCTATTCAGTTAAGCTACGGAGCCATTAATTTTTCGGACGCAAAGATAGATATAATTTTATTCTCTGCAATAGAAATCGCCACTTTTTTTGAAACATTTTTGTGGCGTATTACATTACGGGGTAATTATCAGTTTGTTGAATGCAATTATGGATATAAGAATCTCGGGTTGTAGAGAAGGAAGCCCAAAGAAAAACCAAAATTCCAATTGTTGCTTGGATAAGTGTAGTAGTTGGCAAACGCACTAAGTGAGGCAAAAGAGAACTGATACACAAGAGATACTTCTCCTAAAAATTCTATATGCGAGAAGTAGCCGTCGGCATATATGGCTTTATAGTCTTCATCGCGCAAGATTTTTCTGACAGGAGAAAATGCGTAAAATTCGCTTCGTAATTGTAGATTTTTCATAATCTTGTATATGGGCATAATGCCTCCGGCAATGTATTGGTTGGCGTGGAATCCCTCGTTGAAAACCATCTGGCTGTGAGGTGTTGGGGTGAAGCCCGGGGCTTGTACGATAGTGCCTGTATAACTTTTCAGCCTTTTTTTTGTCGAGGCAAACAATTCTCCCCGTATACCGATGGTGATGTGGGGTAACATGGGAAAGTAGTGTTCGACTTTGGCCGATAGTTGCAGCCATGTGCGGAATGCACTTTCTTGTTCATCCCAGAAAGGGGTATAGGTTTCGTTGCCATATACGACGGAGCCCGTCACTCGGTATCGGCTACCTTCTGTCGCATATACGGGAGCATTGAGCGTATTGTAGTCAAAATCTATTGAGCTGATGCCTATCCAGTATGAACTTCGGTCGGCATTTAAGGAATATATATATATGTTGGAAGGATAATAAGTATCCCACAGGTAACCGTAGCCACTCGACACTTCCAGTCGGGCAGGGATGCCAACCGGGGTACCGAAATGAAGTTTCAGATAGCTTTCATTGGTTGTGATGAATGTGGGCAATTCTTCTATTTTGAATAGTTCCTCGCTTTCAAAATATTTTTTTCGAGATACCACCCCGTTGAGTTTGAGGTAAGTGGGAATGTGTGTGGGGAGTTCAAAGCGTACGCCCAATTGTCCAGAGTAGTAAGAGCGTCCGATATATCCGTTTATTATAAGACTGGATGTTAGAGCTTTAAGAGTCTGATATCTTGCATCTATGTAGATGAGGTTGGTGTTACCCGAAGAAATGTACCCTCCAAAGCCAATGGCATGTTTGGGTTGCATTTTTCCTTGTAACAGCAAGGTGTATTTTCCTGTTGTATCGTTGTATCGACCATGAGGTATAAGGTCCGACAATCGAGCATCGGACAACAGCTTATAATACGATTTTTTGACATCAGAGATGGTCAATGAATCGCCATCGCGCAAATCGAATTGCCGGGAAATATAGTTTCTGACGCGATTGGATGGTGTGCCTGTAACTTCTATGTCGTCGAAAACAAGTGGGGGAACTTTCTGTTTAAACTGCTCACGTTTCTGTCTACGACTCTCGACCGTTTCTTCTCTCTTTACGCGGGTTTTGATTTGTTTGATGTAGGTCAAAGCATTTTCATATCCGGCTTTCATGATTTCGTCGGCCTTCGGGAAGTCGAGTAATTCATATTTATGGAGATCGGTATGTATCGATATGCCTACGTTGTCGGGAATATGATAGTCGGTTTCCTGCATCACCATGCTCTCTATTTGGCCGAGAATGTCTTTTTTTATATGGTCTAAATTTTTTTCATTGGTCACGTTGCTTCCAATGATAAAGTCGGGAGCAAAATCTTCTTTCATAACGTCGACCGGAAAATTATTATAGATGCCGCCATCGAAAAGAGGAATGCTGTCTACTTCCAATGGTTTGAAGACCAGTGGAAATGTCATGGAGGCTCTCACGGCGTCGCCCAAGTCGCCCGACGAGAAGATAACGGCTTTTTTGGCGTAGATATCTGAAGCGACAGCCCTGAACGGGACAAACAGTCGGTCAAAGTCGCCATGACAAGCCGCGGTATATGGCCCGAAGACAACCAAGAAGCCGAGATTCATGGGCAGGGGGTTGATATAGCTGTCGGGTAGTACATTGGAAATGCTTTTTACGCCGCTTAATTTGAATGAAATAAAGGCCGGGCTGGGGTCTGGTTTTCTGAAATAGTAAATGCTTGAAGGGTCTATTTTCCCGTTGGCCCAGCTGGCAAATTCTTTTGATTTTATCAAGGCGAGCATTTCGTCGGGAGTATAGCCCATGGCGTAAAGCGCTCCAACAATAGCGCCCATCGATGTTCCTGTGACGTAGTCGATGGGTATATTGTTTTCTTCCAGTGCTTTAATGACTCCTATGTGGGCAATGCCTTTGGCTCCTCCGCCACTTAATACCAGGCCGACCTTTTGCCCGTATGTCGTGCCGGAAATCAAACATAAACACAGCAGAAGAAAAAGGTGTATAGGTAGAGCCTTCATAAAAGCTTAGGTATAAATTTGCCAATGATTCAAAGATAGCCAATCTTTTTGGCTCCTGCAATTTTTATTAACGGAATAATTGTACGAATGGTTTGATATATTCAATTTAAGAAGAGTTGTGAAAATGCAGAAAAATATCTGTCGTATATTTGTGAGATAAAAACATTTGTCGTACCTTTGCCCCGCTAATGCAAAAAAACCAATTAAACAAAATTTCAAATGGCAACAAAAATCAGATTACAAAGACACGGTCGTAAAGATTATCCGTTTTATCAAATTGTAATCGCCGATAGCAGGGCACCACGTGATGGTAAGTT
>CAJLYN010000259.1 GCA_905210875.1 uncultured Bacteroides sp.
AAAGGCCGAACAGTCGAGCCGGTAGGTGGGAATGAGTATGGAGAGCATAATGTGTGGTTGGGATTACATGAGACGGTAGTTGATGTCGAGCACGCGGAATTCGGTGCGACGGTTCAGGGCGTTGGCAATCTCCTGCTGCTCGGGGGGCAGGGCACGAATGTATTCGTCGGTAAGCACGTCACCCTCCTTGAACATGGGATATTCGCGGGCCTGTTTGCGGGTGATGGTGCGGGGCTGGCTCTTTCCGTAACCTTTCGGGGTGAGGCGGTCGGCCGCCACGCCGTGTTGTATGAGGTAGTCGACAACCGCCTTGGCTCGCCGTTCCGAGAGGCGGAGGTTGTAATTCTCGTTACCTATCATGTCGGTGTGCGCACCCAGTTCGATGGATACGTTGGGGTTGTCTTCGAGCATCTGTATGATTTCGTTAAGGGCGGCTGCCGATTCGGGGGTAACGTCGGCACGGTCAAACTCGTAGAAGACATTCTCCACGATGACCGGCTTGTTGATGGCCGCCAGTATGAAGTCGAGGCCATAGGTCTCGTTGCGCTCTTCGGCATCGCTGGTAAATTCGCCCCGCGAGTTGAGGAACCCCTGGCAGCCGGCCATCATCACATAGTCGATGCCCAGGTCGAGGCGGAACTTGTAGGAGCCGTCTTCTTTGGAGTAGGCCTTCTGGTTCGACCCGTCTTTTCCCACGATGCGAATGATGGCGTTGGGTATGGGCTCTTCGTCCTGGTCCATGACCATTCCCGTAATCCACACCTCGATGACGGGCAACTCAAAACTGTACAGATGGTCATAGCCGCGGGCGTCGTTGCGGTTGGAACTGAAAAATCCGGCTTCCCGCCCTGTTTCAAAGGTGATGCCGAAGTCGTCGCCGGCCGAGTTGATGGGATAACCGAGGTTCTCGATTTTCCACACCCCGAACTCGTTCATCGTGGCCTTGAACAGGTCGAGACCGCCCATGCCCGGGTGGCCGTCGGAAGCAAAATAGAGCGTGCTGTCCGACTTGATGTAGGGGAACATTTCGTCGCCCGGCGTATTTATCTGTACGCCGAGGTTCTCGACTCCCGTGCCGCGCTCGGTCAGGTCGATGCGCCAGATGTCTTTGCCGCCATAGCCGCCGGGCATGTCCGAGACGAAATAGAGATATTTCCCGTCGGGTGAGACGGCCGGGTGGGCAAAGACAGAGAGGGTGTCGCCCGTTATCTCAAACAGTTGTGCTTCGCTCCACTGGGCATCGTTGCGCGATGAGGTGCATATCTCGACCGAGGTGTTCACCCCCTCTTCGTGGCGAGCCCGGGTGAGGTACATGGTGTTGCCGTCGGGCGAGAAGGAGATGATGCCCTCGTCGTTTTCGGTGTTGAGGCTGCCTTCGGCCGGTTCGGGGCGTTGCCAGGCGCCCTTTTCATCTTTTCGGGCAAAGAATATGTCGTTGTTTTTCAGTCCGGTGATGTCGTTCTTCTTGTCGCCCGAGGCTTTGTCGTTGGTGGAGCAGAAGTAGAGCAGGTCGTTGTCGGTGCCGAGAAACATGGGGGCACACTCGCTGCGGCGGGAGTTGAAGAGGTCGGCCCGCTTCACCACATAGCGGGTAGGAGAGGCTTTCCATTCAGGAGCCGACTGACAACCCCGCAGCCCATTCCGCGCACGGTTGTCGTTGGGTTTCAGGGCGAGAAAGGCTTCGTAGTTTTTCTGGGCATCTTTGTATTTACCCTGCATCTGTTGGGCCCGGGCCAGGTAGAAGAGTGCCATGCTGTCGGGGTAGTTGTAGCGCACGGCATTCTGGTAGCCGGCCGCCGAGCGGGGGGCGGCATTGAGGCGGCGGTTGCACTCGCCGATGCGGAAGGCTATTTGTCCGCGTTTGGCCCGTTCCTTGGCCGGCGTCTTGTTGTAGACCTTACGGTAGGTGGCGGCTGCGGCAAAGTATTCGCCCCGTTCGTACTGGGCGTTGGCCGTGCTCAGTTTGGCTCCGCACCCGTAGACGAGCAGGAGCCATACCAGTGAGGCGAGCCATACCATTCCGTGTCTCTTTCGGTCCATTTTTGAGGTGGTAAATTTAGCGAAAACCGTGGGCCGGCACAAGTGGGAAAAAACGATTTCGGACTTGTGAACCGGCCCTGCTTTCGTCATGCTATAAATATACGGAGAAATGCTCGTTTTATTGCCTCATCATGCGATATAAAGCAAAAGTCCGACCTCAGGGGCCGGACTTTGTAAAACCAGAAATTGATAATGTCTAAGGAATCGTGATGGTGTAGTCACCCTGCACGGGAACGTAGGTGATGAGTTCGCCCGAGGGCACTTCGGCCGGAAGTCCCTTGATGGCGAGACAGGCAAAACACGGTAGACAGAAAGTTCCCAATAGCAGTCCGATACCCAGACCGAGTGCCAGCCCGCGACGTTTCTTCCCTGCATATTCGACCGAGCGTGACAGTCTGATGTCTTGACCGTCGACCGCCCGTACCGAAAGAAGGTTCAGCCGGATTTTTCCTTCCCGACCTAGACCTTTCGGCTTTTCGACCTTGGCCTCTATTCTTACCGGAGTACCTCGGCGGATAAGAGTCTGTCGAGTTGCAGGATCTTTGATGTCGTTGTCGGTAACGGCGTTGATAATTTCGGGAACCTTTTTCCCGTCAAATCCATCGATGATGCGCACTTCGAGTATTTCTCCATGAGGTAGCCTGGCTTGTTTTTGTGCCGTGGCGGTCATGCCGGCAAACAGGCACACGAAAAGAACAGTTTTTAAAGCGAAATTTTTCATAGTTCTATATATTTGGTCAGGAACAGCGAATATATTATATCTTTTCTTCGTATCCCTTTCCTTTTT
>CAJLYN010000260.1 GCA_905210875.1 uncultured Bacteroides sp.
CGGCCGGGTATGCCTCCCCTCGATCTTGGGGCAGAAGCCGCAACCGCCCGTTTCGTGGCTTTGCCGCTATGACGGGTATCGGGTGGTGAAGGGGCGGACGGCTCCCGGCGAGATGACATTCGCTCTATCGGGCGCAGGAAGATTCCCCCTCTCTTTCTCTTTTGAAAAAATGGAGTACGACTGGAATACTCCGCAACATATATCGGCCGTCGTGCCGGCCTCATACAAAAGAACCGATTTGAAAACATGGATAGAAACTATCACGCAATGACACGCGGGCTGCTGCTTTTTCTGGTGGTACTCTTGTGCGGGGTGCAAGGGCTTCGGGCCCAAAGTTCCTCGAAGGTGCAGTCGCTCAAAAAGCAGCAGTCGACGGCATTGCAGAATATCAAGAGCACCAACCAGCAGATAGACAAGACTCAGAAGACCCAGTTACAGGCGCTTCACCGGCTCGAATCGATCTCAACCGAGATTGCCCATATCAATGACAGCATCAAGAGCTTGAACGCCGAGATAAGCCGCACGGTGGAGCAGCAACGGAAACTGTCGGCCGACATTGCCGCTCTCGAACGCACCCTGGCGGAGAAAAAGGAGAGTTACGCCAAAGCCGTCCGTTCCATGACTGTGCGGCGCGACGACCGTTACGATGCCTTGATGTTTGTGTTATCGGCCGCATCACTCGAACAGGCCTACCGCCGTTTCCGCTATTTGCAGGAGTTCTCGGCCTGGCGCAAGCAGGAGGCCAAGGAGATTGTGCAACAGCGCGACGTGCTCAACCAGCGGCGCACCGAGTTGCTGCGGGTCAAGAAAGCCCAGGATGAAGCACTGGCTCTGCGCACGGCCGCCTCGCAGAAACTTATTCGCCAGCAGCGGGAACAGCATACCCTGGTGGCTGGTCTTAAAAAGAAGGAGCGGGCCCTGAAACAGGAGTTGAAGAAGCAGCAGCAACAGGCCGATGCATTGGGCCGTCGCATACAGGAACTCATCGAAGAGGAGGCCCGTAAGGCAGCGGCAGCGGCAGCCGCCCGGAAGAAAAATTCGACGCAGAAGTCGGCAGCCTCGTCGGCGGGTTACCAGATGTCGAAAGACGAAGAGCAACTCTCCCGCAACTTTGCCCAGAACCGGGGCAAGTTGCCCACTCCGCTCTCGGGTCGCTACCGTATCATCGCTCATTTCGGTACGCAGCAGCACCCCGACTTGAAGTATGTGAAAATCAACAATCAGGGTATCGACTTGCAGACCCAGCCCGGAACCCGCGCCCGTTCGGTATTCGACGGTGTCGTTACGAGTATCTTTGTCATGCCGGGTTACAATACCTCCATCATTGTGCGGCACGGCGAGTACCTGACGATTTACTCCAACCTCAGTACCATTTATGTGAAGACCGGCGACCGGGTGAAGACCGGCCAGGAGCTTGGCATTATCTACTCCGATCCGCAGGAAGACAACCGCACGGTACTTCACTTCCAGATACGAAAAGAGACGACAAAATTAGACCCGGAACTGTGGCTGAAAAAATGAACCCGATAATCATGACCCGTTACACGCCCGACCTTCGGGCCGTGTGGGACGCTGCCGTGGATAATGCGCGCAACGGAACTTTTCTCTTCCGTCGCGATTATCTCGAATATCATGCCGACCGTTTCCCCGACTGCTCTTACCTCTTCACCCAGAAAGGTAAGGTGCTGGCCCTGTTGCCGGCTCATCGCCGGGAAGCGATGCTCTGTTCGCACCAGGGACTTACCTATGGCGGGCTCGTGCTGGCTCCTGCGGCAACGGCCGAGCGGGTGAGAGCCATTTTCGACGTGATGGCCGGGCAGTTGCCGGCCCAAGGCATCGGGCAGTTGCTTTACAAGTGTGTACCCCACCACCTGCACCGCTATCCGGCCGAAGAAGACCGCTACGCTCTTTTCGGTCGCAATGTCAGCCTCGTCGCCTGCAATATTGCATCGGTGGTCGATCTGTCGGCCCCTTTGCGGTTCAGTGAGTTGCGCCGGCGCGGCGTGCGCAGGGCCCAGGCTGCCGGAGTGTCGGTCGGCGAGAGCGACGCGTGGGCCGATTTCTGGGAGATTCTCAAAGACAATCTCGCCCAGCGTTTCGGCGCGCAACCCGTACATACACTCGACGAGATGTTGCACCTGCATACCCTCTTTCCCGAGAATATCCGCCTCTTTACCGCCACGCTCGACAGTCGGGTTGTGGGGGGAACCGTCGTCTATGAGTGCGGCCACTGTGTGCGGGTGCAGTATATCTCGGCTTCGGCGTGTGGCAAGGAGTGTGCTGCACTCGACCTCCTCTTTGCCTACCTGTTGCAGGAGCGGTATGCCGACCGCCGCTATTTCGATTTCGGTACCTCCAACGGCGACGACGGCCACTATCTCAACGAGGGGCTCATTGCACAGAAAGAGGGGTTCGGCGGTCGTGGCATCGTATATGAAACTTATCTGTTGACCTTTTAACCCGACGGCCATGCAGCAGGGCGAATCGACATCGATGTATCGTCGCATTGTGAAGACGACCGGCATGCTGGGTGGTGTGCAGGTGCTGTCGATACTCTGCTCCATCGTGCGCAACAAGTGTATCGCCATGTGGCTGGGCCCGGCCGGGGTGGGAATTATCGGTCTGTACAATACGTCGATAGAGATGATAGGAGCCCTTACGGGACTGGGGTTGCGGCAAAGTGCAGTGCGGAATATTTCGCGCACACATGCTTCGGACGACGGGCAGGCTCTCGCTTTCCTCGTTACGGTGCTGCGGCGGTGGAGCTGGCCCGGCGGCTGTATCCCGTGCTGCGGGAGACTATGGCGGACTTT
>CAJLYN010000261.1 GCA_905210875.1 uncultured Bacteroides sp.
GTCGCTTGCGTAGATTCAGGCCTTGAAGAGGTAGACTTTCTTGCCCTTGCCGTTGTTGTAGACGTCGATGTGCAGCCATGACACGCCCTCTTCGAGGCGAATGGGGTGGGGCAGCAACTCCTGTGCTTCGATAATGCGACGGCGGGCTTCTTCGGCGGTCATGCCCTCGACGTTGCAGTCGACGGCCTTGCCCAGGAGGTGGGCCGAGAGGTACAACCGGCCGATGTCGGTCTTGTCCTTCACCAGGGCACAGAGGTTGCAGCGCAGCCCGCGCTGGGTGAAGCTGCCGCCCAGGTGCCAGTTGTTGACGGTCATCGGTGCGCATAGTATTTTTTCGCGTATCATGTTTATCGTCTCGATGAGTTTGTCGTCGAGAAACATGGAGGCACCCTCGCCATACCGGTCGTAGACGTGCTGGCATACCAACTCTTTGACGGAGAAAAAGTCACTTTTCATTTTTCGGTTTTGTTTTGAGCGTCAACAAATTCTTCATGTAAAGTCTCGCCATGCTCCCGCTCCACGCGTTCCACGATTTTCTGCACATTCTCCGGCAGTGCCCTCTTAAATTCAAAACGTATCACGTGGTAGATAATGCGCAGCGCCTTGTTGGTCGGGTAGGCGTGTATGAGGTTGCGGAAAGCATTCTGCACGTAGACATACATGAATACGTAGGTGAGCGACTTGATGACAATCAGGGCCGCCGTATCGTCGCCGCAGTTCAACATGATGGCATAGATGGTCTCGGCAATAATGAGATACATGAGCAACTCGGCCAGCGCATTCTTGAACTTGCGGAACGAGAAGTTCCGGCACCGCACTACCGATACCCCGTCGGCCCGCATACCCGCCCACACGTTGAAGGCAAACATCAGCACCAGCGCGAATACGAAGCCTTTTGTCGGTGTCAGGAATGCCAGTACAGGACTCATGGCCGAGACGGCAATCATGCGCCATTGTTCCCAGTTGATGAGTTTATCCATCATTTTGTGTTCAGATATAATCATACCAAAAAATTGTATCGGCGTCGCACTTCAAGTTCAACGAGTGGCGGTAGCGGTCGCGGCGGTAGCGCCACAACCACAGGCGGGGAATCACACAGCCGGTGCCGCCATGCAGGTTTTTCTCTTTCAATCGCTTCGGCCCGTGCGGGTTGAAGGTGGTGTTCCAGTCACGTTTGTCGCTTACATAGAGACAGTGCGGGTGCTCAGGGGTGAGAAACATCGCTTTCAGGCGGTCGAGGTCGTCGGCTTTTACACGGTGGCCGCCCAACCGGTTTTCAAGTACCACCCGGTAGTAGCAGTCGGAGGCTTCGAGACGGTCTGTGGCAGCCTGCACATCGGCCTTGAACTCCACCAGCCCGTGGCACGGCACCAGGCCTCCACCCCGGTCGAAGCGCACGCGCAGGTCAAACACCCGCACCCCGTTCTCCATCTGCTGCCAGAGGGTGGCCCGCTGGCACCGGGCAAAAGGCAGGAATATCCACCCCCACCATCGTTTCGGTTTATAGCCCGTAAGGCTGTTATGAGAGGCATACATAAGTTACATTTTAGAAGGGTCTACAATATCGAAATTGGTCAGCTCCACGCCATGCCGTCGAACTTGGAGGCGTCGTCATAGTCGATGACCGTGCGATGTTTTATGCCGCCGCTGCCCACGTAGAGTTGGGTGAGGCAATCGACATACGTTGAGCCGCTCTCCCCCCGTTCCGACCGATATTTTGTCTGGTAGACGATACCTTCCTGTCCCGGAGGTGTCCCGTCGGCCTCGGCCTGGTTGAACCAAATGGCAATCGTTCCGTAATCGTTCTGTGGATAGTTGTCGATGTTGATAGCATCGCTGCTGTTGACAAAAGCGATATGACCCTGCATATCGGCCAGTGTCTTTCCCGTCGTCGGGTCGACCACCGCCTGCGGTATCGTAGCCGGGTAGATGGTGGCTCCGTTTTCTTTCAGTTTCTTTATTCGTGCCATGATTTAAGAGGTTAGAGGGTTATTTCATTGTAAGGAGTTACGTTGTTCACGACCGAGGCTTTCCGGTAAGTCATAGGAGCTTCGCTTCCCGAATCCTTGGCCGTTTTATTGGCTCCGGCCGAGACCATGACACGGTCGGCCGCTCCGGCATTCGAGCACATGGTCACGGCATTTGCCGTGGCCGATGATGCTTTCGTGTCGGCATAACTCTTGGCCTTCGACAAGAGAGCCTGCAATTTACCCGTGAGGGTCTCCGAGTCGGTGACTCCGGCCAAGCAATCTTCCAGCTCTTTCCAGCTGTCGATAACCCCTTGTGTAGCTCCGGCATCTTCGAGAAAAGTATTTACCTTTTCGATAAAGGCATTTACATCGTTAATGTAAAGGTCAAGACTCTTGCCCGATCCCAACGAACTTTGTAAATCACTGAATGCCATAGTTATATCGCTCCTGTTTCCTTGGGACAAAACCGTAAGGAGCTTCTCTATGAAGGCAGACAAATCAACGGTTTCTCCACTTTCATTTTGTTTTGTCGGATAAATAACGACCCCTTCCGCTATGGTTGCGGGATAGATGGTCTGATTGTTCTCTTTCAGTTTTTTTATCTTTGCAGTCATGGCTTTTTATAATTCGTTATAATCGTTTGTGTCTGAATAGGTCTCGGCCGTAAGTGTGCCACTCGCACCGCTGCCGCCCGGGCCTATCGCTGTAAATTGCTGTGTAAACAGCGACACTCCGCTCTCCACATCGGCTTCTTCGTCGATGCGTATCTCGCACAGTTGCGTGGCCGACACCATAAATTCCATCACGAAGACGGTATCTCCGCTGCGGTAGATGCGGGGG
>CAJLYN010000262.1 GCA_905210875.1 uncultured Bacteroides sp.
CAATATATATATTTGTTCATATACATGCTTTTTAGTACGAGATGAACCGTTATTATTACTTTTAAAGCGTAAATACTCAAACTGTTCTAATGAAACCGTACCATATCGAGATAAAGTATCTATTATACCCTCTCTATTCATAATGCCTTCTGAATTATAACTCAATACCAAATAGTTATAGTGTCCCATTCGAGCTATCCTATCTAAATCAGAAAATGCTGATTTTTCGTTACAAAATGAAGATTTCTGCTTAGAATATTCGCGCATACCTGTTACACCTCGAATTATTGGCGAATCATAGCATGCTATGGTTTCTAATAAATGATAATTAGGCGCATATTGACGTTCATTATATGGAGGATCTATATAGAGAATATCGACTTCTATATCATCTAATAAAGATAAGCTATCGCCATAATATACTTCGTTACTATAATCATTTTTAATGATTTCAATCGGACGAAGTTTCATTGTCTTAATAGCGCGTGGATCCCATTTCTTTTGAAATGCCGCATATACACCGGAAACATTTGCATAAAATGAAACGGTCTCTATTAGGCAAGACAACAGAATAAAATACTCGTTATCAGTCAACAACCCATCACTATTCCATAACTCTATTTGTTGTCTGATTGCATCTATTTTTTTCCCGTTCTCATCTATAAAATACATACGAGGAGAGGCCAAATACGATGTCCCTCCGGGTGTGTAATTTTCAAAAATAAAACCGTCTCGCAATGGTATAGTGTCCAAATACTCTAATACAGAAACTAACGGAGAATCAAAAAGACGAGATGTTGCATTACCAATTATAGGACAAAGAGCTTTGAACGTAGGAGTTTCATTATTCTCTATATATGCTTTTTGCAAACAATATGAGAAATACATCATATCTGACGTATATACCTTATATCCTTTTCGCTTATAAAATTTTGCAACACTTGTTGTTCCCGAAAAAAAATCGAAAAAACTTTTGCCAACAATTCCTTTACTTTCTAATACAGAATATATATAAGGTATAATATTTTCTTTATTACCCAAATATCTCATATTGAATCTTCTTTGGAATGTAGTTAGTAATCAACACCTCTATGGTAGACGTTTTTTGCCTATTTTTCGTATGATAATTTGAGTTGGCATAATCACTATTCAGATAATGAATAACATAATTATTTTCAGCTATCCACTTTCTCAATATATCATTCTCTTTCCCTTTATGAATCAACACATTAGACAAAGCAAATGAAATTCCCGATTTTGTCAATCCATTCAATATTTCATACAAACACTTTTCCTCCTGTTCAGACCACCCGGTAAACCCTCTTTTTCCATCATTGTACGTTCCCGTCGTAATCAAATATGGAGGATCACAATAGACAAAATCGTCCCCTCCCAACACCGAAAAATCAAATTTGTCGTAATTTTGGCATGTAAATAAGGCATTGGAAGATTGTATATGCTCAATGAATCGCCGTAAATTTCTTTTCATCGTCTCATTATAGCGACTTCTATCTCTACCAAATGGATTATTAAATTCATGAGAATTATTGAATCTAATCTGATGATTGAATGAATACGCGACTAACACAAATAAATCCAAAGGATTCCTATCTTGATTATATATATCGCGCATTTTTTTATATCCTACCTCATTTGTCAATGAAAGATTGAATGTTTCTATTCTATGGTCTATATGGTTCAATATTGTCTGAACATCATTTTCTTTTAGAGATACATACAAATCTATCAAATATGAGAGGATATCATTAAATACTACGCGATGTGCATGAACATTAATACCAACATTACACCCCCCACAAAATAAATCGACAAACGTATTTATTTTGCGAGGGAACAAAGGTAATATTTGGGGTAATAGTTTATATTTTCCCCCAATATAGTTTAAGGGAGAACGAACATAATCATTCATCTACGGCAAGAGTTGGCGATGGAAAAATTCGATGAATTTCTTGTAGAGGTGCTGGCGGGAGTTTCCCCCGTAGATGCTGTGGTTGCGATCGGTATACATCTGCATTTCAAACTGCTTGTCGGCTGCCACGAGGGCATTGATATAGCGCAGGGTGTTGGTGTAATGCACATTGTCGTCGGCCGTACCGGCAACAATCAGGAGATTGCCCGAGAGAGAGGCTGCCCGACACAAGGGCGATGCGGCATCGTAGCCGACACGGTTCTGCTGCGGAGTCGACATGTACCGCTCGGTATATACCGTGTCGTAGAAGCGCCAGTCGGTTACCGGGGCAATGGCTACACCGGCCTTGTACACGCCACTGCTCATCGACATCGACATAAGGGTGGTAAATCCGCCGAAACTCCACCCCCAGATGGCTATGCGGCCGGCGTCGACATAGGGCAGCGATGCCATATAGCGGGCGGCAGATATCTGGTCCTGGGCTTCGAGTACCCCCAGCTGGCCATAGGTGCAGCAGCGGAATTCCGTGCCTCGGGCACCGGTACCGCGACCGTCGACACAGGCCACAATGAAGCCTTGCGGCACGAGTACCTGCTGCCAGTCGGCCGAGCTCCACGCATCAAGTTCCTGCTGCGATCCGGGGCCACTATACTGCATCATCACGACCGGGTAGCGGCGGGTCATGTCGAAATCGGCCGGCTTCATCATGAAACCGTTGAGCTCGACACCTTCGGGAGTCGTGAAAGTAAAAAATTCCTTCTTGACAAAATCCTCGACCGGGAAGTCGGCATTGTCTTCAAGGGTACGCACCACACGACGGCGTTTGGCATCGTGAAGGGTATAGACCGGAGGGGTGACGGCGTTGCTGTACTGGCTG
>CAJLYN010000263.1 GCA_905210875.1 uncultured Bacteroides sp.
AAGCCGGTGGCCGGTAAAGATATTCTCACCACCATCGATGTAGATATACAGGATATGGCCGAATCGGCCTTGCTGAAAAAATTGCAGGAGACACAGGCCGACTACGGTGTGGCAGTCATCATGGAGGTCGAGACCGGAGCCATACGGGCCATCGCCAATCTCGACCGGCAGTCCGACGGCTCCTACAAGGAAGGCGTGAATCACGCGGTAAGCGACCTGATAGAGCCCGGCTCTACCTTCAAGACAGCCTCCATGATGGTGGCCCTCGATGCCGGCGTGGTGCGTCCCGACGATATCTTCTACGGCGAAAAGGGCCGTTTTGTCTACGCCCGCCAGCCCATGTACGACCACAACTATCGCAAGGGCGGGTATGAAAATCTCACGGCGGCCCAGACCATATGGTACTCGTCGAACATCGGTATTTCGAAAATCGTGCTGAAAGGGTTTGAAAAAGAGCCCCAGAAATTTGTCGACGGCCTCTATGCCATAGGCCTGAACAAGAAGGTCGACATCGGTATCCCCGGCGCATTGGCCCCGGTCATCAAATATCCGGTACTCTCCGACGGGAAGCCCAACCCGGCCTGGTCGAAACTGTCGTTGCCGTGGATGAGCTTCGGCTATGAAGTAACGATACCCCCTATCTATACGCTCATGTTCTACAACGGCATTGCCAACGGCGGCAAGATGATAAAACCCTATATCATAGCCGGTGTGAGTGAAGATGGTTCTTTGGAAGAGGAGTTCGGGACCGAGGTCGTTACCCGGCAGATGTGCAAGCCGCAGACCCTGAAAGAGATACACCAGATGCTCGTCGATGTCGTGCAGCACGGTACGGCTCACGGCCGCAAGGCGGTAAGTTCGGATTATGTGCAGATAGCCGGCAAGACCGGTACGGCACAGATACACCAGGGGAAAGCCGGATACAAAGGAAACATCGTGCGGCACCGGGTATCCTTCTGCGGATATTTCCCGGCCGAAAATCCCAAATATTCGGGCATCGTCGTCATATCGGCACCACGGATAGGCTATCCCTCGGGTGGAACCATGCCGGGTGCCGTCCTGCGCACGGTGGCCGAGGAGCTGTATGCCCGCGGATTCCTGCCCGGCGAGAATACGTTGCCGCGCGATTCGGTTTTTGCACAGATGCCGGCAGTGAAGAAGGGTAGTCTCGACGAGACTCTTTACCTGTGCAAGAGACTTTCGCTGCCGTATGTAGCTCCCGAACCCGACGATGAGGCCGGCGATGAGTGGGTGTCGGTGCGTTCACATGACTATACCATGGTGATGGAACGCATCAAGCCCAACAGCTATACCGTACCTTCGGTTGTGGGAATGGGTGCGCGCGATGCCATTTATCTGCTCGAAAGAGTGGAGCTGCGGGTATCGGTCGTAGGTAGCGGCAAGGTGGTGCGTCAGTCGTTGCCGGTGGGCCGTCGGGTATCGAAAGGTCAAAAGATAACTATCGTGTTGAAATAAAAATTGTGAATTATGCAGTTGAAAAATCTTCTTCGTACGCTCAAAGTAACGAAGATACTGGGAAATGATTCCATCGAAATAACGTCGGTCGAAGCCGATTCGCGTCGGGTGGCCGCCGGTTCTCTTTTTGTGGCTGTGCGGGGTGTCTCGGTCGATGGCCACACCTTTATAGCCAAAGCCGAAGCACAGGGCGCTGCCGCCATTGTGTGTGTGGAGTTGCCTGCCGAGCCTTCTTCGACGGTAACCTATGTACTCACCCCCGACAGCCGGGAGGCTCTCGGCCTGCTGGCCTCGGCCTGGTATGGTGAACCGTCGCAGCAGCTTACCCTGGTGGGTGTTACCGGCACCAACGGCAAGACGACCACGGCCACGCTGCTCTACGAGATGTTCCGCCTTTTCGGCGAGAAGGTGGGTCTCTTGTCGACGGTGTGCAACTATATCGACGACCGGGCCGTGCCTACCGAGCACACTACCCCCGACCCGTTGACGCTGCATCGTCTGATGCGTGAGATGGTAGACGCCGGATGCCGCTATGCCTTCATGGAGGTGAGCTCCCACTCGGTCGACCAGCGCCGCATTGCCGGTCTCGAATTTGCCGGCGGTATCTTTACCAACCTTACACGCGACCATCTCGACTATCACAAGACCGTGCAGGCTTACCTCAAAGCCAAGAAGGGATTTTTCGATGCTCTCCCTTCCGATGCTTTTGCCCTCACCAATGCCGACGACAAGAATGGACTGGTCATGTTGCAGAATACACGTGCCGAGAAGCATACCTATGCTCTGAATACACTGGCCGACTATAAAGGCCGTATTATCGAGAGTCGCCTCGATGGCACCACTCTCGAAGTGAACGGACGGGAGGTTGAGGTGCAGTTTGTGGGTAAGTTCAATGCCTACAATCTGCTGGCTGTCTACGGTGCTGCTTGTCTTTTGGGCGAGAATCCCGAGAAGGTGCTGATTGCCCTCAGCCGGCTGGTTCCCGTGTCGGGCCGTTTCCAGACCCTCCACGCCCCGCAGAAGTATACGGCCATCGTCGATTACGCCCACACGCCCGACGCCCTGGCCAATGTCCTCTCTTCGATACGCGAAGTCGTAGGCAACCGGGGGCATGTCATCACCGTGGTGGGAGCCGGAGGAAACCGCGACAAGGGCAAACGCCCCCTCATGGCTCAGGAGGCGGCCAAGTGGAGCGACCGGCTGATACTCACCTCGGACAATCCCCGCTTTGAAAAGCCGCAGGATATTCTCGACGACATGGTGGCCGGCCTCGATGCCGCACAGCGCCGCAAGACACTGGTT
>CAJLYN010000264.1 GCA_905210875.1 uncultured Bacteroides sp.
CGGCAGGGTAGGTGGCCCCCACGCCGCGGTCGAGAGCCGCCTTTTCGGCTTCGACACCTATGCGGTTGGCCGGAAGTCCCGGCGAGCCCTGGTCCATGCGGATAAAGGGTATGCCGATTTTGTTTTCGAGATAAGAGGCAACCAGCAGCACGTCGCCTATGGTGGCTTCCTGCAGGTTGGCCACTTTCATTTTGCGGGCCGCCTCTTCGACGAGTTCGGTGCTGAATATCTGATGTTTCATGGTATTCTTGACGTTGGGGTTATTCGACGGCCCGGTAGCCTATCGACAGGGCATTGATGTTCATGGCCACGACCGCTTCGCCCTTGTGGGCAAAGACGCGGGCGATGCTCTTTTCGAGGTCTTCATATCCGATGAGCTGCAACGCCTTGGCTGCGGCACCGAGCAGTATCACGTTGGCGCATTTGGGCAGGTTGTGCTCTTTGGCCAGTGCGTTTACGTCGAGACTTATTACGTGTGGCAACTTGGCCAGCTCGGCATTCAGACTCTCTTCGGCGGGGTAGTTGGGTATGTTGACAAACGGGGCCGATGAGGTGATAATCCACCCCTCCTTTGCGAGGTAGGGCAGGTAGCGCAGGGCCTCCATGGGTTCGAGCGAGATGATGACGTCGGCGTTGCCCAGGGCGATAAGGTCGGAACAGATGGGACGGTCGGAGATGCGCAGGTTCGACTGCACGTCGCCGCCGCGCTGGCTCATGCCGTGTACCTCGGCCTGTTTGATGTATAGATTCTCGGCGAGGGCGGCTTCACCTATGATGGTGGCGATGGAGAGAATACCTTGTCCTCCCACGCCCGATAGTATGATGTCGGTTTTCATGCGTTGGCTTTTTTCTGTTTGTGTTTGCGGTTCAAGGTCTGGATACACTCCCGGCGGGGAATGATGACCGAGGTGCCCCGGTAGTTGATCTCCTCGCGCAATACCTGTTTTATCTCTTCCATGTTCTTGGCCAGCGGCACGACCACGCGCACGTGGGCGGGGTCGACACCCAGTCCCAGGCAGATGGCCTCGAACTTGTTTGTCCCGGCCGAGTCCTGTCCGCCGGTCATGGCCGTGGTGAGGTTGTCCGAGATGATGACGGTGATGGGGCTGTTGCAGTTTACGGCGTCGAGCAGGCCGGTCATGCCCGAGTGGGTGAACGTAGAGTCGCCTATGATGGCAATGGCCGGGAAGAGCCCGGCATCGGCGGCGCCTTTGGCCATGGTTATCGATGCCCCCATGTCGACACAACTGTCGATGGCCTTGAAGGGCGGCAGTGCCCCCAGGGTGTAGCAGCCTATGTCGCCGAAGACTTTGGCGGTGGGCATCTCGGCAACGATTTCGTTGATGGCGGCATAGACATCGCGGTGTCCGCAACCCTGGCACAGGGCCGGCGGACGGGGCACGACAACCTGCGAAGCCGTGTAGGCCGGGTCGTGGGGCACACCCAGGGCCTGAGCCACATTATCGGGCGTCAGTTCGCCGGTGCGGGGCAGCAGGCCGGTCAGTCGGCCGGTTATCCGGCAGGGAGTCGGCAGTGTGCCGCGCAGCAGTTCCTCGACAAAGGGTTGGCCATCTTCGACGACGACAATCTCGTCGCATCGAGCGGCCATGTCGCAGAGCCACTTCTCGGGGAGCGGGTATTGCGAAATTTTCAGGCAGGGAAAGGGGCACCCCTCGGGGAAACATTCATTTACGTAGTTCCACCCTATGCCGCAGGCCACGATGCCGCGGGGCGACCGTTCGGGACCTTTTTCGTAGCGGTTGAAGGCCGATGTCTCGGCGAGTTCTTTCAGTCGAGGCTGCTGCCCTATGAGCTCGGCATACCGGCGCCGGGCATTTACCGGCAGCAGAATAAAATTGGCCGGCACGGCGTTGTTGTTCATGGCATTGGGTTCCCTCACGGGGCCGCACTTCACCACGGTGCGCGAGTGGGCCATGCGGGTGGTAACGCGCATGAGTATGGGCAGTTTCATCTCTTCCGACAGGTCGTAGGCATAGCCCATCATATCGTAGGCCTCCTGTTGCGACGAAGGTTCGAGAATGGGCATGAGGGCAAACTTCCCGTAGAAGCGCGAGTCCTGTTCGTTCTGCGACGAGTGCATCGACGGGTCGTCGGCCACAAGCACCACGAGACCTCCGTTTACGCCCGTAATAGCCGAGTTTACAAAGGCGTCGGCCGCCACGTTGAGGCCCACGTGCTTCATGCACACCAGGGCCCGTTTGCCTATGTACGACATACCCAGAGCCGCCTCCATGGCGGTCTTCTCGTTGGTACACCAGCGGCAGAAAATCTCCCGTTGGCGGGCGAGGTCGTTCTCCTGTATATATTCGGTAATCTCGGTCGACGGTGTGCCGGGGTAGGCATAAACACCGCTCAGGCCGGCATGAATGGCACCCAGGGCAATAGCCTGGTCGCCCAGCAGTAATAATTTGTCGGATTGTTGGGTCATGGAGAGAGGTTATTTCAAGACAAAATCGTCTCCGTCGCCGAGGACGGGAAATTTCTGTCGGAATCTTAGCAAATTGTTCATGTCTATCTCGGCATAAGCCACGCCCTCCACACCCGGCGTGCAGGCTGCCAGTGTGCGGCCGTAGGCGTCGAGTACGACGCTATGGCCCGAGTATGAGCAGGAGGGGTCGTTACCCACGCGGTTTACGCCTGCCACGAAACACTGGTTTTCGATGGCGCGGGCCCGCAGCAGGGCTGTCCAGGCCTCGGCGCGCGGCGACGGCCAGCTGGCCACATCCAGTGCC
>CAJLYN010000265.1 GCA_905210875.1 uncultured Bacteroides sp.
TCAGACGGTCCCCGTGGGGCCAATCGTTTTCTATTTCTCCGACCGTCGATACAAGTGATTACAGCATTTTCAATGCAGTCTTTATCAGGCTTTCGACTTTGAGGGTCGGATTCTCTTTTAACAGCTTCTGCACGACCTTTTGTGAGGCAGCCTGGGGGAATCCCAGCATCACCAGTGCGGCGACAGCCTCATCTTGCAATTCCTGCTGTTGGGTCGTTGGGCTTATAAGTAACGTATTACCCCCTGCTTTTATTTTATCTTTGAGGTCAACAATTATGCGTTCGGCTGTTTTGGCTCCGATACCCTTCACCGATTTGAGCGTATTGACCTGTCCTGTAGCGATAACCTGTTCGAGTTCGGCCGGTGAAAGCGACGAGAGAATCATGCGTGCCGTGTTGGGGCCCACGCCCGATACCGAGATGAGCAGCAGGAAGAGTTCGCGCTCCCGCCGGTCGACAAACCCGTAGAGGAGGTGTGCATCTTCGCGTATGGCTTCGTAGACGTATAGGCGTGTTTCCCGACCTACGGCCAGTGTGCTGTATGTGGTAAGGGTGATGTTGAGACCGTAGCCTACGCCTTGGCAGTCGATAACGGCAAGTGTGGGGGTGAGTTCGGCGACTTCGCCGCGAATATATTCTATCATGGTGAGAATGGAGATATTACGGGTTGGTACCGGTTAAACATAAAAAACAGAACAGTCGGCAACTCTTACCGACGGTTCTGTTGATGGTTTGTTGCGGAGGCAGTCCGTTTATCGGGACTGTTTCTTGGCGAGGATACATCCCTTGCAGGCTATTTCTCCTCTTTGCCGGTGCGTCGGGCATCTTGCATCTTGCAACTTCCGTTAAAGATGGCTTTGGGCTCGATAATCAGTGTTTGCGTGGTAATGTCGCCTTCGACATTGGATGTTGCTTTCAAGGTGAGGGTATCCTGTATGGTGAGGTTGCCATTGACTTTTCCGTTGATTTCGGCATTGGCGGCCATGATGTTTCCCTGAATATGGGATTGTTCGCCGATAATTACTTTTCCTGTGCATTCGATGTTGCCTTGCAGGGTGCCGTCGATGCGTATGTCGCTTGCGGCATTGATGTTGCCCACAATCGTGGTGTTGACCGAAAAGTTGTTGTGAATCATTCCGTTGGCAGGCTCTTTGCTCATATCATCAGTTTAACGTTGTTTATTTGCAAAAATACAATTTCCCGACAGAATAACACGTTTTTTCTGCAAAAAGATTTATTTTTGTAGGAAATAACCCCGACAGATGAATACCTCTATTGAACTGAATCGGATGCATTTTTTTGCCTATCACGGAGTCTCCGTTCAGGAGCGCCGGGTGGGTAACGACTATGAGGTGTCGTTGCGGGTGAGGTACCCGTTTGAACAGGCCATGATGAGCGACAACCTCGACGATACGCTCAATTATGCGGCCCTTTATGCGCTGGTTGCTGCTGAGATGGCCCGACCGTCGGCGTTGCTCGAACATGTGGCGGGACGCATCTGCCGCGCTCTCTCCGAACGTTTCCCGGCCATTACCGGCGGAACGCTGCGTGTGGCCAAGCTCACGCCTCCCATTGCCGGAGAGATAGGCGAGGCTGTTGTTGTCGTGGAGTGGTAGCCGGCCGTTGCTACTGTATTATTTTGGGGCGAGAAGCCGAAGCCCCGTTTCGAAAAGTGATTGTAAACATATCTAGAATCAGATATCTGTATGCGCTATATACTCTCTTTTATCCTTCTTTTGGCAGTGCAGACCGTGTGCGGTGTGCGACCTTACTGTACCGAAATCTTTAATCCGAACGTGCATACCTTGCAGGTGCGTCTCTCGGGCGACCCGCTGGCTCCTCCTGTGGCTCTGCTGGGCAGCGACAGCGGAATTGTAGTTTCGTTCGACATGCTCGAAGACAATCCGCAATACCTCTATTACCGTGTGGTGCATTGCGATGCCGACTGGACTCCGTCGGTGCTTTCCGAGGTGGAATATGTCGACGGTTTCAACGGGTTGCCAATCGATGACTATGCACTCTCCTTCAACACCTATTGCAATTATGTGCACTATCGTATCGATTTGCCCAACGATGATATGCGCTTCCGTGTCTCGGGTAATTATGCGCTCCTGGTTTATCCCGAGAACAATCCCGATTCTCTGTTGCTCACGGCCTGTTTTTCTCTCACCGAGAATCTGGTGGCCCTCTCTTGCGAGATAACCACCCGTACCGATGTCGATTACAACAAGGCGCACCAGCAACTCTCTTTCAAGGTGATGTATCCCCAATATGAAATACGCAATCCGCGTGAAGAGGTGAAGGCTTATGTGACAACCAATGTCGATAATGAATCGGGTGTGTGGCTGTCGCAACCGCTCTATGTGCGCAATCAGGAGATTGAGTATGCCCATGTACCGGCCCTTATTTTCCCGGCCGGTAACGAATATCGCCGTTTTGAGACGGTCTCGCGCCATTACAACACGATAGGGGTGGAGAGTATGCGTTACTTCGACCCCTATTACCATGCCCTGTTGCGTCCCGACAGCCCGCGGGCAGGGGGGGCCTATCTTTACGACGAAACTCAGAAGGGGCGCTTCTTTATCCGCACCGGCGAGAGCGATGAGTCCGATACCGAGGCCGACTATTTTGTCGTGCATTTTACATTGGCGACCGGAGCGCCTCTCGACGGGGAGGTTTATCTCGACGGCGAGTTTACCCACGGACGCCGCGACGAGTCGACCCGCCTGACCTACCACCC
>CAJLYN010000266.1 GCA_905210875.1 uncultured Bacteroides sp.
GTCGTCGTTCCACCTCTCTTGTCAAGGTGGAACGACAGAATCCTTTTGATTACTCCAAGGTGATGCTCAATCCGAGACCCCGCAGCTCGTGCAGCAGCACGTTGAGCGACTCGGGTATACCCGGAGTAGGCATAGGCTCTCCTTTGACAATTGCCTCATAGGCTTTGGAGCGACCCACAACATCATCGGACTTGATGGTAAGTATCTCTTGCAGAATGTAAGCTGCACCGAAGGCTTCGAGTGCCCACACCTCCATCTCTCCGAAACGCTGTCCACCAAACTGGGCTTTACCTCCAAGAGGCTGTTGGGTAATGAGCGAGTACGGACCGATGGAACGGGCATGCATCTTGTCTTCGACCATGTGTCCGAGTTTCAACATATAGATGACGCCGACCGTGGCAGGTTGGTCAAAACGTTCACCGGTGTGGCCGTCGTAAAGGTAGGTCTTTCCGTAACGGGGCAGACCGGCCTTATCGGTCCATTCGTTCAAGTCGTCGAGCGACGCTCCATCGAAAATAGGAGTGGCAAATTTCTCTCCCAGTTTCACGCCGGCCCAGCCGAGAACCGTCTCGAAAATCTGTCCAAGGTTCATACGCGAAGGCACACCCAGAGGGTTCAATACGATATCGACAGGCGAACCGTCTTCGAGGAAAGGCATATCTTCCTGACGGACTACACGCGATACAATACCCTTATTTCCGTGACGACCGGCCATCTTGTCACCTACGCTGATCTTACGTTTTTTGGCAATATACACTTTGGCCATTTGCACAATACCCGAAGGTAACTCGTCGCCAATGGAGATATCAAATTTCTTACGGCGCAACTCGGCATCATACTCTTTGAATTTCTTCAAATAGTTCATGATGGTGGCACGAATCAAGTCGTTCTTGGCAGCGTCGGTCGTCCATTTGCTCACCTGTATGGCGGTATAGTCGATTTCGGCCAAGCTCTTCTGTGTGAATTTCGCGCCTTTGGGGATAACCTCTATTCCCAGATAATCTTTTACGCCCTGCGATGTCTTACCGTTGGTAAGAGTCATCAACTTGTCGATGAGAATATCTTTCAAGGCATCCATCTTCTCCTTATACTCTTCGTCGAGTTTGGCCAGCAAGGCTGCTTCGGGGCTCTTACCCTTGCGTTTCTTGATGGCTTTGGAGAAGAGGGCTGTACCGATAACCACACCTTTGAGCGAGGGAGTAGCTTTCAAAGAGGCATCTTTTACATCGCCGGCCTTGTCGCCGAAGATGGCACGAAGCAGTTTCTCCTCGGGCGAGGGGTCAGATTCGCCTTTGGGGGTAATCTTACCAATCATGATATCGCCCGGCTCTACGTGAGCACCGACGCGTATAATACCGCGCTCGTCGAGGTCCTTGGTGGCATCTTCGCTCACGTTGGGGATATCAGAGGTAAGCTCTTCCATACCACGCTTGGTCTCGCGCACTTCGAGCGAATATTCATCGACGTGTACCGAAGTAAGGATATCCTCACGCACTACACGTTCGTTGAGCACAATAGCATCCTCGTAGTTGTAACCTTTCCAAGGCATGAATGCCACTTTGAGGTTGCGGCCGAGAGCCAATTCACCGTTCTCGGTCGAATAGCCTTCGGTGAGGATCTGTCCCGTAACGACCCGATCGCCCTTACGGCATATAGGCCGCAAATCGACGGTCGTGCTCTGGTTGGTTTTACGGAACTTGGGAATTCTATATTCTTTGACGGCCGATTCGAAGCTGACAAACTCCTCGTCTTCGGTGCGGTCGTAACGAATGCGAATGGTCGTTGCGTCGACAAACTCTACCACACCGGCACCTTCGGCCGTGATTTGCGTACGCGAGTCACGGATAAGCTGACCTTCGAGACCGGTTCCCACAATGGGAGCTTCGGTGCGCAAAAGAGGTACTGCCTGACGCATCATGTTCGAGCCCATCAACGCACGGTTGGCGTCGTCGTGCTCGAGGAACGGGATGAGGCTGGCCGCAATCGAAGCGATCTGGTTCGGAGCCACGTCCATCAGGTTCACCTCGTCCGCCGTAACCACGGGGAAATCGGCTCCCTGACGCGCCTTGATACGCTCGGGTTGCAGGAAATTGCCCTCGTCGTCGATCGGCATGTTCGACTGCGCCACGATCTTGCCCTCTTCCTCCTCGGCCGAGTAGTAGTGGATGTGCGAGTTGTCCAGGTCGATCCGGCCGTTCTCCACCGTGCGGTAAGGCGTCTCGATGAATCCCATCGGTGAAATCTTCGCATAAACGCACAGCGACGAGATCAGACCGATGTTGGGGCCTTCCGGCGATTCGATCGGGCAGAGGCGGCCGTAGTGCGTGTAGTGTACGTCTCGCACCTCGAAACCGGCACGGTCGCGCGAAAGGCCGCCGGGGCCGAGAGCCGACAGACGGCGTTTGTGCGTAATTTCGGCCAGCGGGTTGATCTGATCCATGAACTGCGAGAGCTGCGACGTCCCGAAGAACGAGTTGATCACCGACGACAGCGTCTTGGCATTGATCAGATCGACCGGAGTGAACACCTCGTTGTCACGTACGTTCATGCGCTCGCGGATCGTACGCGCCATGCGCACGAAGCCCACCGAGAACTGGTTCGACAACTGTTCGCCCACGGTGCGGACACGGCGGTTCGACAGGTGGTCGATATCGTCGACGTCGGCCTTCGAGTTGATCAGCTGGATCAGGTATTTGATGATGGCGATGATGT
>CAJLYN010000267.1 GCA_905210875.1 uncultured Bacteroides sp.
AAAACGAGAGGGCGCAGACGGAATCCCGTCTGCGCCCTCTCGTTTCGGGTCGATAAGACAGCGGTCGTCTACTCTTCGTCGTACCAACGGGAGTACATCAGGTAGTTGCGGGCTATCTTCTGGTTCAGCTCTTTCGACTGTTCGGCATCGACCTTCTTGATGAATTTGGCCGGAGTGCCGCCCCACAGTTCGCCTGGGCCGATGACGGTCTTGTTCAGTACCACGGCACCTGCGGCAACAATGGCGCCTTCGCCCACGACGGCATGGTCGAGCACGACCGAGCCCATGCCTACCAGGGCCCCGTCGCATATCTTGGCGCCGTGTATGGTGACGTTGTGCCCTATCGACACGTCGTCGCCGATTTCGATGACCGATTTCTCATAGAGCGTGTGCAGCACCGAGCCGTCCTGTATGTTCACCCGGTTGCCGATGGTGATGGTATTTACGTCGCCGCGCAGCACGGTGTTGTACCAGATGCTGCATTCGTCGCCCATGGTAACGTCGCCCACGACCACGGCGGTCTCGGCCAGGAAGCAGTCTTTCCCTATCTTGGGGGTGAATCCCCGCACTTTTCTTATCAATGCCATGATTTATTTCTCCTTTCTGTTACAGGGGTGCGGTGGCGTTTTTCAGCCAGGCTTTGTGGGTGTCGTCGAGCAGTGGGCTCACGCGGTCGTACACGGTCTGGTGGTAGTCGTTGAGCCATTCTATTTCGTCGGCCGTGAGCAGTGAGCGGTCGATGGCCCGCTTGTCAATGGGGCAGAGGGTGAGCGTCTCAAACCGGTAGAAACGGCCGAATTCGCTCTCGCCCGCCTCGGTGACCAGTGTGAGGTTCTCGGTGCGAATACCATACCGGCCGGCCAGGTATACACCCGGCTCGTTCGAGGTAACCATGCCCGTGGTGAGCGGAGTGTTGTTCTGTTCGAGGCGAATGTTTTGCGGCCCCTCGTGTACGTTGAGGAAGTGTCCGACGCCATGTCCGGTGCCGTGCAGGTAGTTGCGGAATACGTTCCACAGGTTGCGGCGGGCCAAAATGTCAATCTGGTCGCCTCGGGTGCCTTGCGGGAAGATGCAGGTGGCGATGGCGATATGCCCTTTCAGCACGAGGGTGTAGTCGCGTATCTCTTCGTCGGTGAGTGGCCCGAGTACGATGGTGCGGGTAATGTCGGTCGTGCCGTCGAGATACTGGGCACCCGAGTCGACAAGAACAAAACCCTCGGGTTGCAACTGGCTGCTGCTCTCAGGTGTGGCGCGGTAGTGAACGATGGCGCCGTGGGCGCGGTAGCCGGCGATGGTGGCGAAACTTTCGCCCTTGTAGAGCGGCTGGCGGCTGCGGAATTCACGCAGTTTCTCGTCGATGTCGAGCTCGGTGATGCTCTCTTTGCCGATGTGGGTGTCGAGCCAGTAGAGAAATTGTACCATGGCGGCTCCGTCGCGTATCATGGCTTCGCGGCGCCCCTTCATCTCGGTTTCGTTTTTAAGGCTTTTCAGCCAGGTTATGGGCGATGCCCCTTCTCTCTTGGCGTTGGCCGGGAGCAGGCTGGCCAGCCGGAAGTTGGTCCTCACGGGATCAATGAACACCTTCTCGCCGGCAGGTACCTGTGTCAGAAAATCGTATATGTCGTCGTAAGGTCGGGTCTCTATGCTGTTTGCTTGGAGATAGTCCGCCATCTCGTCCGAAATTTTGCATCGGTTCATAAACAGTATGCGGTGTGTGGCAGAGAGGTAGGCAAAGCCCACGGCTACGGGATTATAGGCAACGTCATTGCCTCTGATGTTGAGCAGCCAGGCCAGTTCGTCGAGGGCACTCACCAGAATGGCATTGGCGCCTTGTTTGGCTATGGCCTCCGATACCGATTGCCACTTCTCGGCAAAACTTCGGCCGCTGTATGTGAGCGGGTAGACAAAAGCTTCGCCCGTGGGAACCTCGGGCCGGTCGATCCAGATTTTGTCAAACGGAGCAAAATCGCTTTTGAATGACAATCCTTTCGAGGTGAAGAAGTCGTTCATCTTTTTACCCTCGGCACAGGAGCAGGTAGTGCCGTCGATGGCCACCGTTGCGCCGGCGGGAAGGCTCTCGGCCAGCCACTCTTGCAGCGAAGGTGTCTCGGGAAGTCCCTCTTTAAACAATGTCAGACCCGAGGCCTTCAACTCCTCGGCGGCTTGTAAGAAATAGCGTGAATCGGTCCACACCCCGCCCGACGAGGCGGTAACAATGGCCGTACCGGCCGAGCCGGTAAAGCCCGAAATCCAGGCTCTCGATTTCCATCGGTCGGCAGGATATTCACTCAGGTGAGGGTCGGCGCTCGGAACGATGAAGGCGTCGACACCGGCCTCGCGCATGCACTGACGCAGGGCTGCTATGCGGGAAGAATAGTCGGTTGTATTCATATTATGATATAAGTTGTTTCGTTTAGCAGCAAATATACGAAATAATGTCGTTCCATTAATTAAAAAAGCAAAAGATGTCGTCCGTTCGGCCTCGATGGATATTTTTAGGAACAGGTTGTTGCCGATGGTAAAATATTTTTTGGAAAGAAAAATTCGCTAAAAGGTTTGTTTATCAGGAAACAATGTTTTAATTTTGCCCCGCAATTTGCAGAAGAAAACAGGATGCTGTTCCGGGACGCACATCCGGCGTACATCCGGAAGAACGCAATTTTCCGATGCG
>CAJLYN010000268.1 GCA_905210875.1 uncultured Bacteroides sp.
GCCATGCGATCCGCGTGGCCATCGATGAAGCGATGAAGTGCAAAGAGACCGGCGAGGAGAAGACGATTGTCTTCGGTCTGACCGGCACCGGCTATTTTGATATGGTGGCGTATGAAAAATTCCACGACGGGAAAATGACCGACTATATCCCGTGCGACAATATCGAAGAGGCCGATGCCATTTTTGTAAACACCTGCTCCATACGCGACAATGCCGAACAGAAGGTCATCGCCCGCCTGCAATACTTCAATTCGTTACGCCGTAAAAACAAGCACCTCATCGTGGGTGTGCTCGGCTGTATGGCCGAGCGGGTGAAAGAGTCGCTCCTGAGCGAACACCACGCCGACCTCGTGGCGGGACCCTGCCGCATCTCGTGGCCGCGGTCGAGAACGGCGAAAAGGCCATCAACGTGGAGCTGTCGACCACCGAGACCTACAAACAGGTGATTCCTTCCCGCATCGGCGGAAACCACATATCGGGCTTCATCTCCATCATGCGAGGGTGCAACAACTTCTGCTCCTACTGCATCGTACCCTATACCCGCGGCCGGGAACGCAGCCGCGAACCCGAGAGCATCTTGCAGGAGTTGCAGGAACTGCGCCACCAGGGATTCAAAGAGGCTACCCTGCTGGGGCAGAATGTCAACTCCTACCGATATACCGGGACCGACGGCCGCCTTATCGACTTTCCCGCCCTGCTTGCCATCGTGGCCGAAGCGGCACCCGACATGCGCATACGCTTCACCACCTCGCACCCCAAGGACATGAGCGACGAGACCCTGCACACCATTGCCCGCTACCCCAACCTGTGCCACCACATACACCTGCCGGTACAGTCGGGCAACAACCGCATTCTCGCCCTGATGAACCGTAAATACACACGCGAATGGTACCTCGACCGCATCGCCGCCATACGCCGCATACTGCCCGACTGCGGCATTTCGAGCGACCTCTTTGCCGGCTTCCACTCCGAGAGCGAAGCGGAGTTTGCCGACACCCTCTCGCTCATGCAGGAGGTGGGATTCGACAGCTCGTTCCTCTTCAAGTACTCCGAACGCCCCGGCACCTACGCCGCCCGCAACCTGCCCGATGATGTGCCCGAAGAGGTAAAGATAGAGCGTCTGCAACGCATGATCGACCTGCAAAACGAACTCTCCCTCGCCAGCAACCGCCGCGACATAGGACACACCTTCGAGGTGCTTGTCGAGGGCTTCTCCCGCCGCTCCCGTGAACAGTTGTGCGGTCGCACCCAGCAGAACAAGATGGTGGTCTTCCCCCGTATCGAGGGTGTCAAGGCGGGCGACTTCGTTTCAGTACGCATCACCGACGCCTCATCGGCTACCTTGCTGGGCGAAGTGGTGGCCTGAACCATGCAATCTGCAAAAGCATAAAAAAACACCTGCTGCAAAAGCGGCAGGTGTTTTTTGTTTCTACTCCACCCTCTCCACAGAAAATGGCCGGGATAGCCGGCATGAGGCCGACCTGTTCCCGGTAGGAATAAAACGCAGGGGGGTCAGAGCCCGGCGAGCAACTGCGACACACTCTTCTGCAACAAGGGGTGCTGCAGGTCGGGCGCAATCTCGCAAAGAGGTTCGAGCACAAACCTTCGCAGGTGGAGGCGCGGGTGAGGCAACGTGAGAGAAGGAGTGTCGACCACGGTATCGCCCACAAAGAGCAGGTCGATGTCGATGGTGCGGTCGGCATACCGGCCGTCGACACTCTTGCTGGTACGCCCCAGGTCGCACTCGATGCGCTGTGCAACGGCAAGCAGGGCCTCGGCCGAGAGCGAGGTTTCAAGCGCCAGCGCCACATTGAGAAAGGGGTGCGGCGAGGAGAAGCCCCAAGGCTCGGTCTCGTAAAGCGACGAAAGAGCCGTAATAGCACCGGCCCTACGGGAAAGGGCGGCGACCGCCTCCTGTATATATCGGAAGCGGTCGCCGAGATTGGAACCGAGCGAGAGATAGACGGTAGCCATGACGTCAAAGTATGAGCATGGCATCGCCGTACGCGCCGAAACGATAACCCTCTTTCAGGGCCGTCTCATAAGCCTCAAACACCAATTCATATCCACCAAAGGCCGCCACCATCATGAGCATCGTGGAATAGGGCATGTGGAAGTTGGAGACGAGACTTGTCGCCACGGTAAAATCGTATGGGGGGAAGATGAACTTGTTGGTCCAGCCGTCGTAAGGCTTCATGTGACCATCGGTGCTTACCGTGCTCTCGATGGCACGCATCACCGAGGTTCCTATGGCACAGACTTGCCGGCCCTCGTCCTTGGCGTGATTGACAATCTCCACCATTTCAGGGGTAACAATCATCTGCTCCGAGTCCATCTTGTGCTTGGTAAGGTCTTCGACATCGATTTCACGGAAGTTTCCGAGGCCCGAGTGGAGGGTAAGAAATGCCGAGTCGATGCCCTTTATCTCCATGCGTTTCATCAGTTCGCGACTGAAATGAAGACCGGCTGCGGGGGCAACCACGGCCCCTTCGTTACGGGCAAAGATGGTCTGGTAGCGCTCGAAATCTTCGGGCTCGGAGGGACGGTTGATGTAACGGGGAAGTGGCGGCTCGCCAAGTTTATAGAGAGCCTCCTTGAACTCTTCGTGCGTACCGTCGAAGAGGAAGCGCAGCGTGCGGCCGCGCGAGGTGGTGTTGTCGATCACCT
>CAJLYN010000269.1 GCA_905210875.1 uncultured Bacteroides sp.
TCTCGGCATCGAGATAGTGGGTGGTCAGCGCGTCGGGTTTGGGCCAGGTGGTCATCTGCACGGGGAATGAGATGAGTAGGAATACACGACCCACAAGGGCGGGGTTGAAGATGTTGTTTCCGATTCCGCCAAACGACATTTTACCGATGCCGATGGCTACAAGTGCTCCGATGAGTATAATCCATATCGGGAGATTCGACGGTACGTTAAAGGCCAGCAGTACGCCGGTGAGTATGGCCGAACCGTCCGAAACAGTGGGTTTTACTTTCAGCAGGAATTTCTGAATAAGGTACTCAAAAAGTACGCACGCCACAACCGACGTGAGGGTCACTACCAAGGCGCCTACGCCAAAGAAATATAGCGACACCAGGAAGGCCGGTATCAAGGCTATCAGCACATTGTACATACACTTGGGAATGGAGTTCCCGCTGTGTACATGTGGTGAAGGTGATACAATAAAAGTCTGATTCATAATAGATGTTTTTCTTGAATGATTATTTGGCGTTGCGGCTGCGAATGATGGCGCCGACTTTGGCTTTTCCCTGACGTATGAAGTCGAGCAACGGACGGTGTGCCGGGCAGGTAAAGCTGCATGAGCCGCACTCGATGCAGTCCATGACATGCTCTTCCTCGGCACATTCCCAGTTCTGATAGGTAGCTGCTTTGGCCAGTACGTTGGGTGCCAATCCCATGGGGCAGGCCGATACACACTTGGCGCAGCGAATACAGGGTTGCATTTCCTGGCGGCGAGATTCTAAGTCGCGAATAAGGAGTACTCCCGAGCAGCCTTTTGTCGTAGCCATATCGGTCGATACGACGGCTTTTCCCATCATGGGGCCTCCCGAGATAACTTTTTCTGTATCGAGAGGCAGGCCGCCGCACATATCTATTAGTTGGGAAATAGGGGTCCCTATGCGCACCCGCAGGTTCGACGGTTTGGCCAGCGATTTGCCGGTAACGGTTACAATACGTTCTACGAGCGGTTTGTTTTTCTGTACGGCTTCGTACACGGCAAAGGCGGTACCTACGTTCTGTACCACGGCGCCCGTAGCGATAGGCAGACCGCCGCTGGGTACCTGACGACGTATGATGGCATCAATGAGTTGTTTCTCGCCTCCTTGCGGATATTTTACTTTCAGCGGGCAGATTTCGATGGCCGGGTAATTGGTCGCCAATTCCTGCATATGTTTGATGGCATCGGGTTTATTGTTTTCGATACCGATGACGGCCCGTTCTACGTTGATGGCTTTGCGCAGTATTTCGACACCGACGAGAATCTCTTCGCCTTTTTCCATCATGAGCTGATGGTCGGAGGTAAGGTAAGGCTCACATTCTACGCCGTTGATAATCAATATGGTGGCTTTCATCCCCGGTGGGGGTAAAAGTTTTACGTGCGTAGGGAATGTAGCACCACCAAGGCCCACGATACCGCACTCTTTGATGCGGTCGATGATGGCTTTGGCATCGAGTTTGCATTCTTTTACAAGGGTTTCGCTGCGGTCGATACTCTCTTCCCATTCGTCACCTTCGACATCAATGAAGATGGCCGTACGTTGGTATCCTGCTGCATCGACGGCGGTATCGATTTTAGCAACAGTTCCTGATACGGGAGAGTGAATATTGGCCGAAACAAATCCGCCGGCTTGTGCCAGTAACGTACCCACTTTTACCTTGTCACCTTTGGCGACAACGGCTTGTGCAGGTGCCCCGATGTGTTGCGAGAGCATCACGACAGCCTGCTTGGGTAGTTCGGCATTTATGATGGCTTGTCCGGCAGATAGTTTATTCTCGGGGGGGTGTACCCCGCCTATCCGAAATGTTTTTAACATATCTGTATGGTTTATGCTGTTAATGGACTAGGTGAAAGTGTGTGTTTATGCATTCTCCGCGGGCGTCTGAGGCGCTTCGGCTTTCGGCATGATGGGCTTTACTTCGGCGGCATCAACTTTGGACTCGGCCGGTTTGCGGGGCGGGAAGTTCACGGCATGTATGGCTCCGGTGGGGCATACGGCTTCGCATTTACGGCACAAACGGCATTTCTGATAGTCGATGTAGGCAACGTTGTTGACAACGGTGATAGCGTCAAATGGGCACTCTTTGGCACATTTGCCACAACCGATGCAGGCTGCCGAGCAGGCTTTGCGGGCGACGGCACCCTTGTCTTTGTTGACGCAACATACATACATACGACGCGATTTCGGCCCTTTATTGCGCAGTTCGATGATACCTTTGGGGCAGGCTTTTACGCAGGCTCCGCAAGCCGTACACAGATCTTCATCAACCTCGGGAAGACGTGTCTCGGGATTGATGTGTATGGCACCGAATGCGCAGGCGTTTTCGCAATCGCCATTTCCCAGGCAACCATAGGAACAGCCGGTCTCACCACTGTACAGAGAAGCCTCGACGGCACAGGTCTTGGCTCCGTCGTAGTGACTGGTCTTTTTGCGGTTGGCGCAAGTGCCGTTGCAGCGTACGACAGCAACTTTGGGAGTTACCTCTCCGGCCTCTTTCCCCAATATGGCGGCGATTTTGGCCATGACGGGAGCTCCACCTACGGGGCACAGCATGCCGTCGAGTGCTGCCAGGCCGATCCCCATGTATCGGTGGAAACCGTTCTGAATGCCGTGCTCGAACGCGGCCAGACCGCGCTTGTCGAA
>CAJLYN010000270.1 GCA_905210875.1 uncultured Bacteroides sp.
ACATTGTCCGGCTCGAAGAGGTGTCGATACGCTACGGCCGGCGCACCATCATCGACCGGCTGAACTGGACCATAAAAAATGGAGAAAAATGGTCATTGTCAGGACCTAACGGGGCCGGAAAATCTACACTTTTGAGTATTATTTGCGCCGATAACCCCCAGTCCTATTCGCAAAACATCACCCTTTTTGATCACAAACGGGGCAGCGGGGAAAGCATCTGGGACATCAAGCGCCACATCGGTTATGTCTCGCCCGAGATGCATCGCTCCTACCTCAAAGATATTCCGGCGGCGGGTATTGTGGCCTCGGGTTACTACGACACGATAGGACTCTTCCGCCGCCTCACGGAGGATCAGATGGAGGCGTGCAGCGGCTGGCTCGACACTTTTGGTGTGTCGGCACTGCGCGATCGGTCGTTTGTGAAACTTTCGTCGGGCGAACAGCGTATGCTGCTCCTAGCCCGTGCGCTGGTGAAAGACCCCGACCTGCTCATTCTCGACGAGCCATTACACGGGCTCGATATTCTCAACAAGGAGCGGGCCCGTGCCATCATCGAAGCCTTTGCAACACGTCCCAGCAAAACCATCATCTATGTCACGCACTACCCCGAAGAGCTCCCGCGCTGCATCGACAAGACTCTGATACTCAAAAGAAACGACTGATTAAAATTTTAAAAAAAGGCCTTCTCTCCCACACTTTGTAAAAGTATGCGACAGGTAGCAACCATTTCGGTCACGATCTCTGCTGCCGGCTGTTCGCGTGTGAGCGTCGAGGCAATCTGTCCGATTTCCAGTTCACCCTCTTGTAAATCTCCTTCGAAGATTCCTTTCTTGGCCCGGCCTTTACCCAATAAAACGCGCAACTCTTCGAGGGAAGCCCCACGCTTTTGGGCCTCATCTACCTGAAAGAAGAAATCGTTTTTAACCAATCTTGTAGGGGATAAACTTTTTAATGTCAACATAGTATCTCCCTCGGGCCGTCCCAGACAACGTTTCTTGAAATCGGCATGAGCCGAGCTCTCACACGAAAGAGCAAAGCGGGTACCTACCTGCACCCCATCGGCTCCCAACATCATGACGGCAGCCATGGCTTCTCCCGAAGCAATTCCACCGGCCGCCAGAAGCGGCAAAGAGACAGCCCGACGCACCGCCGGAATAAGACATAGTGTTGAGGTCTCCTCGCGACCGTTATGCCCACCGGCCTCAAACCCTTCGGCCACAACAGCATCGACACCGGCCTGCTCACACTTCAAAGCAAAACGGGTCGACGACACGACATGGGCCACGATAATGCCATGGCTGTGGAGGAAGTCGGTATAAAGCGCAGGATTTCCGGCCGAAGTAAAAACGATCTTCACCCCCTCCTCCACCAGAATCTGCATCAATTTGTCGATTTCGGGATACATGAGGGGAACATTCACCCCAAAGGGACGGTCGGTCGCCGCCCGGCACTTGACGATATGCTCACGCAACGTATCAGGGTGCATCGACCCGGCACCGAGCAGGCCCAAACCTCCAGCATTACTCACCGCAGCGGCCAAGCGCCAGCCACTACACCACACCATACCGCCCTGCACAATCGGGTAACGGATTCCGAAAAGTTCACACACTCGATTCTTCATATAATGTTTTTTAGATTCTACAAACGCCGTATGAGAAACAAACGCCACGCTGCTTGCGTTCATTCCCCGAAATCGGTCGGGAATGTCAACCATCAGAAACCACGATGCAATTTATAGCGCAACGAACGGGCTCCCTGAGCCACACTGTCGACCCGATAGACCGCCATGCGTGCCCCGGAGGGTAACATCGTCGAGACCGTATTCTCCGAGAGCGGAACCTTATGCGACAACAGAGGGAAACGACTCAGAGCCACTTCGGGAGAGAGAAACAGTGTCGAATCGTTATCGGCTGCAAAGGCCGATATATCCCCTTCGAAATAGACCGAGACAAAACAAAAATAGCCATACCGGTGGCGACGATAAAGCGTATCGGCCGGAGCATACCTAAACCAACTCTCTTCTGCCGGCTCGTCGACCTCCGTCGGCGTTTCCACCGCAACCAGACTCTCCTCTCGCGGAGATACCGCGCTGAAACTCTTCCAGAAATAAAATCCCAACGCCACCACCAGCAGCAAGAGAAACGACCACACAAGCGAACTTTTCTTCATAACAGCATCTATTACAATACAAAAAGCCGAGAGACCCGACGTCACCAGTAGGCATCTGAACACAAAACACTACTCGGAGCATCTCCCCCCCTTACAAAGATAGGGAAAGGAGAGAATAGAGACAAACGAAAACAGCGTTTTAAAATTGACTATGCCGAACCGCCTCCTATCTTCATGAACCAAAGATAGCGAAAGGCAAGTATATAAAAACATATATACGCGACATATATACGCGATTTTTATGCCGAATCGCGTTCCATCTTACTTACCGAATCCAAAGGTATGGATGGAGAACGTTGAAAAGATTACAGAGTTTCTGCTTTGTGCTTTTGCCAAGCCGAATTTCATATTCTGAGAGAGACAAAAAGCAAAGTCTCCGATGT
>CAJLYN010000271.1 GCA_905210875.1 uncultured Bacteroides sp.
TTACATGAGACTATTTCCTTATTCATCAATATAATTAATATAAATAAAACTTTATCAATAAATATATACTCAATAGGACTTGTTTTACATGATTTTTAAGGATTCTGCAATGTGGAAAATATTTTTCATTTTGATAATTGAGATAGATATAATTTCGTTTAATTCAGATCACACTACTTAGAGCACGCACGCTGCAGATTATCGGGGCCGGCGGAACTCGGCACACACAACGGCCGTGGCCACAGCCACGTTGAGCGACTCCGATGTGGTGCGACCTTCGGGGTAACTCGGGAGGAAAAGCCGGTGAGTAACGCATTTTCTTATCTCGGGAGAGATACCGTTGCCTTCGTTCCCCATAACGATGATTCCTGCCGACGACAATTCCTGCCCGTAGATATTCTCTCCATCGAGAAATGTACCATATACGGGGCCCGAAATGTGGTGGAAGGTCTCTTCCAAATCTACATAATGCACCTTGACACGGGCCAAGGCTCCCATGGTGGCCTGCACAACCTTGGGGTTGTACAGGTCGGCACAAAGGGGCGAACAGAGAATGTGTTCAATACCATACCAGTCGGCAATACGCACAATGGTACCCAGATTTCCGGGGTCCTGCACCGTATCGAGAGCCAGCACCAGCTGCTGAGACAAGACACCGGTTTCCAACTCATACTGTGGTATTTCATACACGGCGAGTACCTCCTGCGGCGAACGCAGCAATGATGCCCGGGCTATCTCCTCGGCACTGCACTCGACAATCTCTCCGGCACGTACCGTGGGGTTATTTTTCAGCCACCCGGGGGTGGCAACCAGCATACGGCAGGTAAATGCCGACACGGTATCCTCGACCAATTTGTTGCCTTCGGCCAGAAAACACCCGCTCTCAACTCTTGCTTTCTTGCGTTCGAGCGACTGTATGAATTTTATCTTGTTCTTACTCAACATCGGCCTTTTCCTTTGGGTAGATTATATACAGGCTATCTCGTAAATACGGCGACTATCGTCGCGCGTAAGGGGATAATATGCCCCGACTTTTTCTCCTTTGTTATGATGCAGTTTCTCCACAAGCAAAGTTATATCGGGAGTTTCTATCCCCAACTGGGTAAAGTTGGTTGGCATACCAATGGATGTAAAGAATGTTTTCAGCCGAGAAACACCTTCCAATGCCGTCTCTTGCAATGAGTTGCCAGGTTTAACGTCCCATACCCGCTCGGCAAACTGGCAGACTTTTCTGGGGTGATGCTCGGCCATAAATGTCAGCCAGGCCGGAAAGATAACTGCCAGTCCTGCACCATGCGCCACATTATATACGGCACTTACTTCATGTTCCATAAAATGCGATGACCAATCTTCCTCACGGCCCACACCGCATATACCGTTGTGGGCAATGGTTCCACTCCACATAAGATTGGCGCGAGCGTCATAATCATCGGGTTTCTGCATCACAATGGCAGCCTCTTTGATGATTGCCTTCAATGCACCTTCGCACAAACGATCGGTAATTTCCACTCCGGCCGTATTGGAAAAATAACGTTCCATGATGTGAGCCATCATATCGACGATACCGCAGGCCGTCTGATAGGGAGGTAATGTAAATGTCAACTCGGGATTCATTACGGCAAACACGGGACGCAGGGCATCAGGGGTACGCAGGCTGAGTTTTTGCAACCCGTCGAGGCGGGTTATCACGCTGTTGCCCGAGCCTTCACTGCCAGCGGCGGGAATTGTCAGCACCACACCTACCTTCAACGCTTTCTTCACAATGGATTTTCCAGCAAAGAAATCCCAAAAATCGCCTTGATACGGAACACCTGCCGCAATGGCTTTGGCCGTATCGATGACCGAACCGCCACCTACGGCCAACAGCATATCAACGGCCTCTTCACGACAAATGTCGATACCTTCGTACACCTTCGGGTCGGTAGGATTGGGTTGAACACCTCCCAATTCGACGTAAGATATCGCTGCTTCTTGCAAGACCTGCTCTACCCGATGCAACAGTCCGCTTCGCACAACCGAACCGCCTCCGTAAACAATCAGCACCTTGGTGGCGCCATATTTCTGACACAAAATTCCTGTTTTACTTTCTGTGTTTTTACCAAAGACAAACTCGGTAGGACTGTGAAAAGAGAAGTTATTCATAAGAATCTCATTTAATTTTGACAAACCACAAAGGAAATGTACTTGCCTGTATCCTAGAATGACATCACATACGGCAATCCGGAACTCGACTCCATACTTTTCCTATGAAGCAAATATCGGCATTTATTTCCCCGTTCGATAAATTTTAATATCCTTTTTCTCATTTTTAACGTAATCAATAATCCTCTAAGAATTATCTAGTCTATGAATATGTCTCCGATTTTTATGTTTAATTTTGCAACAAATTTCCCAAACGACAATGACATTCGGAGTATCTCGAAACACGCTTCTCCTCACAGCCGGTGCTGTATGGCTCATTGCCGGAGCCAACATCTTGCGCATCGGCATAGGCTGCTGGCTCGGCACAACACAATACTGGATATACAAGATACTGGAAGCAACGGCTG
>CAJLYN010000272.1 GCA_905210875.1 uncultured Bacteroides sp.
ATCTGCATCTTCTACCGAAACCAATTCTGCTCATGAGGAGGAGAAGCACGAAGCGTCTGAAGACAAACACGAAACAGCATCGGAAGAGGCTCATCGTGAAAATCAACCCGACAATAACAAAGCGTAACTTACCGACAACCGCAGCCCCTCGTATGGGCTGCGGTTGTCTTTTTATAACCTGAAATACTTGATAGCATGAAAAATCTCATTACCCGCAGCATTACAGGCCTCATATTTGTCGCCGTCATTTTAGGTGCGGCATGGTATAGTGCCATATCGTTCAGAGGGCTTATCCTCATCATCACCATCCTCAGCCTGCTGGAATTTTACCGGCTTGTCAATGAAAAAGTCTCGCGATGGGCTCTCTATGCCGATATACTGGGTGGTACCTATCTGGTAGGCATACTCTTTCTCCTGCACGACACACAGCCTGGAATACCGGGCATCTACCTGTTCAGCCCCTACATCATCTATCTGCTCTACACATTCGTCGTGCGGCTCTATCTCAAAGAAGAAAATCCCATCGAATCGTTGAGCCGCTCGCTTTTGGGACAGATTTATGTAGCGCTTCCCTTTGGACTGCTCAGCTATATTGCCTATCCACCTCTTGCGCCCGAGTATCTTCTCATGCCATACAACAAACTGATGGTAATCGCCTTCTTCTCCTTTATCTGGCTCAACGATACCGGAGCCTATATCGTAGGAAGTCTGCTGGGCAAACACCGCCTCTTTGAGCGCATCTCACCCAAGAAGTCGTGGGAAGGATTTTTCGGAGGTTTAATCTTTGCCCTGATTGCCGGTTGGGTATGGTCGACCCAATGCACATTTCTCAATCCAGAACAATGGATAGGACTGAGTGCTGTCGTAGCGATTTTCTCCACATGGGGAGACTTGTGCGAATCATTGATGAAACGTACCCTAAAGGTAAAAGACTCGGGTCAAATGCTGCCTGGTCACGGAGGTCTACTCGACCGATTCGACAGTGTACTCTTGGCCGCGCCTTCGGCCGCCATATATTTATATATATTTGCGGCTTAAAGCTTCGATAAACTTCTATCACAAAAGTGTCATTAATTTCATGGCGGAGAGAGGTGCTCATAGAGATGAAATGCCTCTCTTCGCCATTTTTACAAGGAAATGCATATGGCTTTTTAACTATGCCGGCACAATAATACGACAGAAGGAGACTTGTATTTTGCGACAAATAACTGATGATATCGGAGCGGATTCTTAAACGGATATAAAGAAAAAGAGCTACCGTAAATCGGAATGTCTTTATATGTATCCCGACTACCCGACGCAAAATCGTGAATAGAAATAACGACGGCGGCCGCATGCTTTATGCGGCCGCCGTCATAAATATCGAGATGAGTCTCTTACTTAGCGAGAACTTCGTTTACTTTGTCATTGGGTACCATTTCTTCCTGGAACACATAAGCTCCTGTCTTGGGCGACTTTACAACTTTAATCACCTTGGAATAGGTACGACCCTCACCTTTCTGTATGGATGCGACGGTTTTCTTTGCCATGGGTTCTTATTATTTAATTTCTTTGTGAATGGTTACTCTTCTCAAAATGGGGTTGTATTTTTTCAACTCCAAACGCTCAGTGGTGTTTTTTCTGTTTTTGGTGGTAATATAACGCGACATACCGGGCAGACCACTATTTTTCTGTTCGGTGCATTCGAGAATTACTTGTACTCTATTACCTTTTGCTTTCTTTGCCATGTTCAGGTCCTCTTAAATTTAAGCGTTCAAATAACCTTTGCTGGCTGCCTGTTTGAGGGCTGCGTCCAAACCGATTTTGTTGATAGTGCGGAGACCGGCAGCAGATATACGCAAGTTAATCCAGCAATCTTGTTCTACCCAATAGAACTTTTTCGTAAATAAGTTGACGTTAAATCTTCTTTTGGTACGTCTTTTCGAGTGGGATACATTATTGCCAACCATGGCTTTTTTTCCCGTAATTTGACAAATCTTCGACATCTCTGTATCTATTTTTATTATTTCCGAGGGGGGGTTACAAAACAGAGTGCAAAGTAAGTGATTTTGAAAATACCCTCCAAATTTTATTCGTAAATTCTTTCAAATAAATTGTTTTTCATAGAGAAAATCTTTTCTCTACAAAGAGTCAGGGGTGCAACATGTCAATCATCTGCAACAAAGCGGCATGAGTAAATCTATCGATATTGCGCTCTCGTTGGGAACCGACGGTCAACATGTATGAGGCCAGCTGTTCACCACAAGCTACGGCAAAAGCCAGCGTACCTACCGGTTTACCGGGTGTGGCTCCGTCGGGACCGGCTATCCCCGACGTAGCTATGGCACAATCTACGTGTAAAGCCCGCTGCACGCCACGAGCCATCTCCTCGACAACGGGTTGGCTTACCACTCCGTATCGGGATATCGTTTCGCCCGACACTCCCAATAATGACATTTTTACTTCGTTGGCATAAGATACTATACTGCCCTTATAATAAGCCGAACAGCCTGGTACGAGGGTTATTTCGTGAGCTATGTTTCCTCCGGTGCAACTCTCGGCGG